>JAEDGE010000008.1 GCA_016297675.1 Oscillospiraceae bacterium | reverse complement strand
AGTTATAGACCTATGCATCAAATCGAGTTTCTACTTGTTTTGCTGCACAGGCTGGTGCATATTGCCATCGATCAATATGTGAGGTATGAATAAAGTAGGAAAGTGGTTCGATGGGTTGCGTATCGGTAAAAGCGTCTACTAAAATCAACTTGACTTTCATTTTTTCCGGAATCAATGCCTTGATATAAACACTGGCACGTTCTTTTGGGAAGACCTGCTCCTTCGGTTCTGCTAATCCAGCCAGGTTGGGAGCCAGTTCCACAAAAATACCGTATGGTTCTACAGAACGAACAATACCAGAAACCGTTTCTCCGGCAGCAAACCGGGCAGCATTTTCCTGCCATGTACCAAGCAATTCCTTATGGGATAAAAAAACACGATTGCTGGTTATATTAGTTACAACTGCTTTGATTTCCTGTCCGACTGTAAATCGATCGGATGGATGTGAGATTCTGGAAACAGAAATCAAGTCAATGGGAATCATAGAAGGCACTCCACAGCCAATATCCACAAAACACCCGAATTTTTCCATGTGTGTTACACGAGCCGGAATAATATCTCCCGCTTTTAAGTGAGAGAGAAATTGTTTCCAGCATTGCAGCTGTGCTTGCTTTCGAGAGAGGATAGCAGTGAGTGTCCCATTTTCATCTGTTATGATTTGCTGCACTTGAAAACACACCGGTTTTCCAGCCTTAGAAATCAATGCAATATCTCTTGTTGTTCCTTCCTTAATGCCGATTGCTCCTTCTTCTCTGGGGATAATGCCACGCATACAGGGAAGCTCCACAATCAAGTTGTGTGCACTATCACAAATAATTGCTCTTGCCTCTAAAATTTTTCCAGTACGCATTGCATCCTGTAGTGTATAAACGTTTTGTAAGGCAGCTGCATTTTCTGGTGTGTGCAGTAACATGCCTTCTGGTAAGTATGCTGTCATTTTGACCTCCCAATGTCTTTCTGAAATACGATTCGTTTTTTACAGTCTATGAATGGTAACTTGTGTTTATGCACGAAGTGTACGGAATAAAAACAGCGGATTCCTCATAGAAAAGAATCCGCTGTTTGATCATGCATCCCATGTTTTTACATGATTTCCGCCAAGAGCTGTAATGATATTTTGGATGGCTTTTTGTGATTCAGCACGATACAAAAGATGCAGATCAGCGGTTTGATCTCGCTTTGGTTCTAAAATCTCTTCCGCTATCATGGGACGTTCTATTCTACCAGTGATATTGTGGGCTGAAACGGCAGCAGTGGTATAAATCGAAAAATGTGTGGGCGTTTGACCAGTCAGCCATAGACTCTCTGGATAACGAGGTGTAATTTCTACTTGTGCAATATGCGGAACATGCTGCTGTAAATAGGCGGCTGCGTACTCTGCATAATCAGTAGAAGGAAAAACAGCTTCCATGATTTTATTCATTTATAAGCTCCTTTTTCTTTTTTATAAAAATCAGGTGTGCATTTTTGGAATCATGCCTTGTTTTTATGGTTCATTTTTATTATCTTTCTACAAATAGAAAAAAATATTCGTTGAAATTGTTGCCTTATGCGGAAAAATCGGGTATAATAGAAGTACTTATGCATAGCTTTTATTTAAAACAAAATCGTGTAAAAATGATTACTGGCAGCTTTTGCAGGCAATCCTATTATGGAGGCGAAAAAAAATGGATATCAGACCCGCTGATATTTTATTGATGCGAAAACCACATCCATGTGGTGGGAATACATTTTATGTTATTCGTTCTGGCATGGATTTTAAGTTGCGCTGTACGACTTGTGGACGAGAATTTATGATACCCCGTAATAAAATCGAACGGCGAATTCGACAAGTCATTCGAGAAGCACCGCCATCTACATCATCATCTGAATCAGAAAAGTAACAAGTGAAAAGATATAGGAGGAGACAGTCAATATGTTAAATAAACTGCATTGCATGGAGAAAAATTATCAAGAACTGGCGGCATCTCTGTCTGACCCGGCAGTCATTGCAGACAATCGTGTGTATGCCGAAAAAATGCGGGAATACAAACATATGACACCGATTATCGAGACCTATCATGCGTACTTGCACGAAATGCAGGAACGTGACGATGCCAAGGAATTGCTGCAGGGTGGAGATACTGATGCAGAGTTGAAAGAATTGGCACAGGAAGAGTATGCTACTGCAAAGGAAATATGTGAAAAATTGGAACTGGAGTTAAAACGGTTGTTACTTCCAAAAGATCCGAATGATGATAAAAATGTAATCATTGAAATTCGTGGTGGCGCTGGCGGGGAAGAAGCTGCTTTATTTGCCAATAGTCTATATCGCATGTATACGATGTATGCTGAATCTAAAGGATGGAAACAGGAAATTCTGAATCAGAATGCTACAGAACTGGGTGGTATGAAAGAAATCAGTTTTTCGATTATGGGAGAAGGTGCCTATTCTAAACTGAAATATGAAAGTGGTGTGCATCGCGTACAGCGTGTTCCAGAAACGGAATCCCAGGGGAGAATTCATACTTCTACAGTCACTGTTGCTGTTTTAGTAGAAGCGGATGACGTAGAACTTCACATCAGTCCAAATGATTTACGAATTGATGTCTTTCGTGCCAGCGGTGCTGGCGGACAGCATATCAACAAGACAGAATCGGCAGTAAGAATTACGCATATTCCAACTGGTATTGTTGTAGAGTGTCAAGATGAACGAAGTCAGTTCAAAAATAAAGATAAAGCTATGAAAATTTTGCGTTCTCGTCTTTATGAGACTATGCAGCGGGAGCAAAATGAAAAAATTGCATCAGAACGAAAAATGCAAGTTGGAACGGGAGATCGTTCTGAACGCATTCGAACCTATAATTTTCCACAGGGACGGATGACAGATCATCGGATTGGTTTAACTTTATATCGCTTGGAAGATTTATTAAATGGGAATTTGGATGAGGTATTCAATGCCCTTGCAACATCGGACGAGCTGGCAAAGTTGTCCGGTCAACAAAATGAGATGGAGTGAGGAAATATGAAAACAGTACTATTATCGGATACGGAGGCAGATTTGGAGCAGGCAGCTGCATGGATTCAAAAAGGTGAGGTGGTTGGTATGCCGACAGAAACGGTGTACGGTTTGGCTGCGGATGCCTGCAATCCAGAAGCAGTAAAAAAAGTGTTTGTTGCAAAGGGCAGACCGGCTGATAATCCGCTGATTGTGCATATTTCTGAAATGGAACAGCTTCCGTTATTGGTGGAATTCGTTCCAGATCTTGCCTATCGTTTAGCAGAACGCTTCTGGCCCGGACCATTGACTATGATTTTGCCAAAGAAGGCTTGTATCCCAGCTATTACGTCCGGTGGATTGGACACAGTGGGTATTCGGATGCCCTCACATCCCATTGCAAGACGGTTAATTACACTATCTGGAACGGCGATTGCTGCCCCTTCTGGTAATCGATCTGGTTATCCCAGTCCGACTACAGCAGCTCACATGTTACACGATTTGAACGGACGAATTACAGCAATCATAGATGGTGGTGCTTGTCAAGTAGGAGTGGAATCTACTGTTATTTGTTTTGAATCTGCAACTTCTATTCGGATTTTACGACCAGGATATATTACAAAAGAGGATTTAGAACAAGTTGCAAAAACTGTTATTTTAGATAGTGCTATTTTACATGAAATACAAGCTGGTCAAATGGTGCGTTCTCCCGGTATGAAGTATCAACATTACTCTCCGAAAGCAAATGTAATTTTGGTAGAGGGAAGTTATGCAGCGTATTGCAGCTATATTTCCCAACATGTCACGCCGCATTCTTATGCATTGGTGTTTGACGGGGAAGAAGCAGGACTGCCCATGCCATATTTTACTTATGGCAAAAATAGTGCAGAACAAGCAAAGCAATTGTTTGACTGTTTGCGTCGTTGTGATGAAGAAGGTGCTGTAACAGTCTATGTACGAGCACCAGAACGCAATGGTATTGGACTGGCGGTTTATAATCGGCTCATTAGAGCAGCAGGATTTGAGGTGATACAATTATGAACAGCCTGAATGGCGTAATGGTTATTGGACTAACTGGGCAAACTGGTGCAGGAAAAAGTACAGTTTCTAAAATTTTCGCAGCCAATGGTTTTTGTATCATTGACGCTGATCAGATTGCACGTTCTGTTGTACACAAAGGAAGTCGTTGCTTGACAGAATTAACTGAATGCTTTCATAATATTTTATTGCCAAATGGAGAATTAAATCGTGCAGAATTGGCACAGCAGGCATTCTGTAATGAAAAAAGTTTGGAGTTAATGAATTCCATTATGTATCCATATATTATGGGAGAAATTTTACGCCAAATTCACTATAATGCCAGAATGGGATATAAGTTGATTTTATTAGATGCCCCTACATTATTTGAAAGCAGAGCAGATGATTTTTGTGAGTTGATCATTTCTGTTATGGCAAAAGAAGAAATCCGAAAAAAACGCATTATGCAGCGAGACCATATGACGGAATCAGCTGCACTTGCAAGAATGCATGTGCAAATGCCGGATCATTTTTTTCTGGAACATTCTGACTTTATCATTAAAAACAATAAAGATTTGATAAATTTAGAAACTGTTTCAAAAGAAGTAGTTGAAAAGGTAAAAAAATACTATGCAGATCAGTATGAAATAGAACTTGTTTAAATAAATTGATTAATACATAATGATTATAGCAAAATTATGTTATAGCCATTATGTTATTTCAAATTGTGTTTATTTTTATTTTGGCGTTGCTTTTTTTCAGGAATTGTGATATAATAAAAACAGTACAGCAGTTGAAAAATAAATTGCTGTATTGACAATAAATCGATTTAATTATATTATTGGTATGGGAGGTATATCAAATGCCAGAAGAGAAAAAATCAGAGAGCAAACAGTGGAAAGAAGCTCTGTTTGCAAAGAAAAAGCATGGTGCACTTCAAATGACAGAAGAGGAACTGCTTGCCTGCGAGAGTTTTTCCAAGGACTATATGTCTTTTTTAAATCATGCAAAAACGGAACGGGAAGTCTGCACAAAAGTAGAATCTCTTTTACAGGAACATGGTTTTGTCCCGTTTGTTCCCGGTATGCCATTGAAAACCGGCGATAAAATTTATCAGAATAACCGTGGAAAAGCAATGATTGCTGCTGTGATTGGGACAGCCTCTATTACAGAAGGTGTGCGTCTTTGTGCTGCACACATTGATTCTCCTCGATTGGATTTGAAACAAAATCCGTTGTATGAAGACAGCGAATTGGCACTGTTTAAAACACACTATTACGGTGGCATTAAAAAATATCAGTGGACAGCCATTCCGCTCTCTCTGCATGGTGTTATCATAAAAGCAGACGGTACAAAAGTAACTGTAAATATTGGGGAAGCAGAGGGAGATCCTGTTTTCTGCGTTACTGATTTGCTGCCGCATTTGGCACAAGAACAGATGAAGCGAGCTTCTGGCAGTATTATTCGTGGAGAAGAATTGAATTTGTTAGTTGGTTCTATGCCGTTTAAAAAAGATGAAGAAAGCGAATCTGTTAAGCTGAATTTATTGCATATCCTGTATGAAAAATATGGAATTACAGAATCTGATTTCGTTTCAGCAGAGTTGGAAGCAGTTCCTGCTTTTTCTGTCAAAGAAGTTGGTTTTGATCGCAGTATGATTGGTGGATATGGACACGACGATCGTGTTTGTGCGTATCCCGCATTGCGTGCGTTGCTGGATTCTAATATCCCAACACACACTGCTGTAGTCATTTTGACGGATAAAGAGGAAACAGGCAGTGATGGCAATACTGGGTTGTGTTCTTCTTATTTAAAATATTTTATAGAAGATCTGGCTGATTGCTTTGGTGCAAAGGGCAGACACGTACTTCACGCTTCTCAATGCCTGTCTGCGGATGTGAATGCTGCATTTGATCCAACATTTCCGGATGTTATGGAACGAAACAACTGTGCATATCTCAATCACGGTGTTTGTGTGACTAAATTTACTGGTGCAAGAGGAAAATCTGGCACATCAGATGCTTCTGCAGAATTCGTTGGAACTGTTCGGCAGCTTTTTAATGCAGAAAATGTAGTTTGGCAAACAGGGGAACTTGGTAAAGTAGATGGCGGTGGTGGCGGTACGGTTGCTGCTTATATTGCCAATCTGGATGTAGATACGATTGATGTGGGTGTTCCGGTTTTATGTATGCATGCTCCATTTGAAGTCGTTTCAAAAATCGACGTGTATATGACGTATCGTGCATTTTTCGTGTTTATGGCTTCTTAAAATAATGCATCTTTGCAGCGGATGGGTTGTCCGCTGCATTTTTTTCTTTTTCTCTTTCTTTTTTTCAAAAAAGGGTTGCATTTTGTTGTGAAATGTTATATAATTAGAATCAGGCAGTTCATATAAATTGTGCAAGTTGCAAATTGCTTGCCTGCTATACCATTTTTATAAGACTGGAGAGAAGAAAGATGCAAACACAAACAATAAAAAACATAGCACTTGCCGGTCATGCCGGTTCTGGAAAGACTACCTTATTTGAAGCATTGCTTTATCAAAGCGGTGCAACAGACAGAGTCGGAAAAATTGCAGAAGGTAATACCGTTTCTGACTACACCGCAGAAGAAATTAAGCGGAAATCTTCCGTATATACGACGTTGGCATCTATACAAAAAGATGCTCTGAAAATCAATGTGTTGGATACTCCTGGTATGTTTGATTTTGCCGGTGAAATGACAGAAGGTATTTATGGCAGTGATTGTACGTTAATTACTGTTTCTGGTAAATCTGGTGTGCGAGTTGGCACCCATAAAGCATTTGATTGTGCAGTTGCGTTAGGGAAACCACGAATGTTTGTGGTTACAAAATTAGATGATGAAAATTCTAATTTTTACAATGTTTTGACTGATTTAAAATCGGAATTTGGGCCAACTGTTTGTCCGGTTGTCGTACCTGTAATTGCAGACCGAAAGATCGTATCTTATGTCAATTTGATTGAAATGAAGGCATATCGCTATGATGAAAATGGAAAAGCAGTGGAAACAGAAATGCCAACAGCTGCTGTTTCAGAAAAGATGGGGTATCGAATTGACGGCTTAATAGAGGCGTTTTCAGAAGCTGTTGCAGAAACGGATGAAGCGTTATTTGAGAAGTTCTTCTCTGGAGAACCATTTACACAAAAAGAGCGAATTGACGGCATTCATATGGGCATTCAGAAGGGAATTATTACACCGGTAACCTGTGTGTCTTCCACTACGATGGCTGGTATTGATATGTTATTAAAAGAGTTGGAATTGTTAGTTCCAACTGCACCCGAGCAGCAAATGGCAATGGATACAAGCGGTGAATTAGTTGAAATTGACTGCAAGCCGGATGCACCAACAGCTGCTGTTATTTTCAAAACGACGGTTGATCCGTTTGTCGGTAAACTATCTTTTCTGAAAGTGCTTGCAGGTACAGTAAAGAATGGTATGGAGTTGGTCAATGCAACAGACGGCACAATAGAAAAAATTGGAAAACTGATAGAACTTTGCGGAAAAAAACAGATGGAAAAAACAGAAGCTGTCAGTGGCGATATTGTTGCGGTTGCAAAGTTGCGTGCTCATACCAATGATACGCTCTGCGATGCAGCACAAGTGGTAAAGATGGAAGCACCTGCTTATCCGATGCCTTGTTATCGAATGGCAGTGCAGCCAGCAGCAAGAGGCGACGAGGCGAAGGTTGCGAATGCAATGCAAAAGATTTTGGAAGAAGATATGACACTTTCCTATGAACAGGATCCGACTACAAAAGAAGCCATTCTGAGTGGCTTAGGAGAACAGCATCTTACTGCTGTTGTATCACGGTTACAGGCTGACTTTGGTGTATCCGTTACATTGACAGTACCAAAAATTGCATATCGAGAAACCATTCGCAAAAAGGTAAAGGTGCAGGGGCGCTATAAAAAACAGTCCGGCGGTCATGGTCAGTATGGAGATGTTTGGATTGAATTTGAACCATGTGTATCTGATGATTTGATTTTTGAAGAACGAGTATTTGGTGGAGCTGTTCCTAAGAATTTCTTCCCAGCAGTTGAAAAAGGATTGCAAGATTCAGTGAAAAAGGGAATACTGGCTGGTTTCCCTGTGGTTGGACTAAAGGCCATACTGGTGGATGGTTCTTATCATCCGGTAGATTCTTCTGAAATGTCTTTTAAAACAGCTGCATCTCTTGCTTATAAAGAAGGAATGCGACAAGCAGAACCAATTTTGTTAGAACCAATTGGCACATTAGAAGTAGCTGTACCAGATGAGAACACCGGTGATATGATGGGTGAGTTGAACAAGCGTCGCGGTCGTGTATTAGGTATGCAGCCATCGAAAAAAGAGGGAATGACGGATATCATGGCAGAAGTGCCAATGCGAGAAATGAATGATTTTGCACTGCTTCTGCGGCAAATGACACAGGGAAGTGGTTGGTTTACCTTAAAGCCACTTCGTTATGAACCATTACCGTCTAATCTGGTAACGGAAGTAATTGTATCAGAATCAGACAATGCATAAGCATCTATATTAAATATATAAAAGTCAGCGTGTCTTTTGAAAATTCATAAGACACGCTGAAATTATATAAAAACTATATCATATGGCGGAGAAATCCATATTAAACTTTTGGTAAAGTTTCAATTGATTTTTGCAGTTCCTCATCTGTCGGAATGTAATCAGACATTTTCCCATCATTGAACTTCTCATATGCATACATATCGAAATAACCTGTTCCGGTCAGACCAAACAGGATTGTTTTTTCTTCGCCTGTTTCTTTGCAACGAAGGGCTTCATCAATTGCAACCTTAATGGCATGACTGCTCTCTGGTGCAGGCAAAATACCCTCTACTCTTGCAAATTGTTCTGCTGCAGCAAATACAGAAGTTTGTTCCACAGAAACTGCTTCCATCAGACCCTGATCATACAGCTCTGACAGCGTTGCACTCATGCCATGATATCGCAAACCACCTGCATGGTTTGGAGCTGGCATAAAGCCGCTGCCGAGTGTATACATTTTTTGTAATGGGCAAACCTTTCCAGTATCACAGAAGTCATAGGCATAAACACCTCTGGTAAAGCTTGGACAAGATGCCGGTTCGACTGCAATAAAACGATAATCCGCTTCACCACGTAATTTTTCACCCATAAACGGAGAAATCAAACCACCCAGATTAGAACCGCCTCCGGCACAACCAATGATAATATCCGGATGAATATCGTACTTATCCATGGCAATTTTTGTTTCCAAGCCAATAACAGATTGATGAAGCAATACCTGAGATAAAACAGAGCCGAGTACATAACGATAACCTTCCTGCGTAGTAGCTGCTTCCACCGCTTCAGAAATGGCACAGCCAAGGCTACCGTTGGTATTGGGAAATTCCTCTAAAATTTTTCTACCAACTGCAGTTTTTGTGGAGGGAGACGGTGTTACATTTGCACCATATGTTCGCATGACTTCACGCCGAAACGGTTTCTGTTCATAAGAAACCTTTACCATATACACTTGACAGTCTAAGTCCAAATAAGCACAAGCCATAGAAAGTGCTGTACCCCATTGACCAGCACCAGTTTCTGTTGTAACGCCTTTCAAGCCCTGCTGCTTTGCATAATATGCCTGTGCAATAGCAGAATTCAGCTTGTGACTACCGCTTGTATTGTTTCCCTCAAACTTATAATAAATTTTTGCTGGTGTTCCCAATTTCTTTTCCAGACAATAAGCACGTACCAGCGGAGACGGACGATACATCCGATAGAAATTTAAGATTTCCTGCGGAATATCAATATAGGGTGTAGTATCATCCAGTTCTTGTTTTACCAGTTCTTTGCAGAAGACAGCTTCCAATTCTTCGGAGGTAACAGGCTGTTTGGTTGCAGGATTTAAAAGAGGAGCCGGTTTTTTCTTCATATCGGCACGTACATTGTACCATTGTTTTGGCATTTCTGATTCTTCCAGATAAATTTTGTAAGGGATTTCAGTTGACATGAGAATATTCTCCTTTCATATGAAAGCGGCAAACAAAAATCGTCTCTTGCACCAGCCGCTTTTTCAAAAATAAAAAAGTTGCCGGGACAAAAGACGATCATATACGCTTCTGCGGTACCACCCTGCTTGATGACAATTGCATCCACTCCAGCTTAATTACGAAAGCCACTCCGTCGCACCTACTATATTTATAAAACTAAAATAATTCGGATTGCCCTCCAACGCCCATTCCTGTTTTTCATTTGTACTGCACTTTCCACCAACAGCAGCTCTCTGAAACAAATTAAAAAAACAGTACTTACACGTTTTCTACGGTTTCTATTGTTAATTTTATCATAAAAGCAGATATATGTCAATCCTCTTTTTCAATTTTGTATATTCTTCCAAAATTTTAAGAAAAAATTGTTTAAAATCACAATTGATTCTGTGTGATATGACTACAGATCCAATCTGAAACTTCTTCCTGTGGAATTTGTAGTACATAAGAAAATTCTTGTTGCACTAACTTTTCAGCGGCATTTTTCACTCGTTCGTCTGTAAAACGTAATTTTTTTCCAGATTGTTTCTTTTGTATTTGTTTTAAATAAATAGTATGCAGCATAGAAAGAATTTCTTGCTGATTCCCATTTTTAAGAACTGTTTTGAAGTGAGATAACCTCTGATTATCATCATTAATCCAAGGCTTATCCTGTTGATTAGCCAATGTTTGCATCATGCCATTAATTTCTTCTTTTGTCAAAAGAGTGCGAATTCGAGCTGGATTGTTCTCAATTGGTACAAATAAAGTTGTACCTGTTTCAAAAACAGGTTGTAGAACATAGTATTTTTGATTAATATTTTGAGTAAAAGATTTTTCCTGAATATCTTTTATTTTACAAATTCCATTTGTAATGTGCATAACAACAGATTCGATTTCATACATAAAATACCTCCTATTGAAAATGCAAAAAAGCGTAAATCCGTTTTGTCCGGACTTACGCTTTTCGCAACACGACATACCTGATATAGTATAATTATAGCACATTACTCATGGGATGTCAAGTTATTCAATTTATTTTTGTAAAACCTGTCAAAAAGGAGTGCTTTTTATTTTGTGAAGTTTTACCATACTTTCTGACCCATTAAAGATCATTAATTTGATTAAACATTTCTTGCATTTTTAAATCTGTTTCTGCAATGGTTTCTGCACAGCGTTTCAATTCACCTGTTAAAGAACTAGAGATATTCGTATCTCCAATGGATTTATAGTGTAGTTGATGCTCTAAGCTGGCCCAGAAATCCATTGCAATTGTACGAATCTGGATTTCTACTGGTGCCACCTGTTTTCCAGTAGAAGTGTAGATAGGCACTTCTATAATCATATGAAAACTACGGTAACCATTAGATTTTGGGTTTTTGATGTAATCTTTTATTTTTACAAGATGAAAATCTTTGTGCACAGTTAAAAGATCTGCCAAAGCATAAATATCATCAATGTAACAGCAAATCACACGGATTCCTGCAATATCCTGCAAATGTTTTCTTGCAGATTCCGGTGAAACTGGAAAGCCTTTCCGCTGTAGTTTTCCAATGATACTTTGCGGTGTTTTAATTCGGCTTTCAATGCTGTGAATGGGATTCCTCTGAAAACGCATATTAAACTCATTATTTAAGATGTTAAGTTGCGTTTTTACCACATTGATGGCTGAGTCATATAAATGCTCAATTTCCAAGAAGGAATAAAATACATTTTGCAACTGTACTTCTTTTTGCTCTGGTACAATCCCCTTAATTGCATCTAAATAAAATTCCTTGTCGTCCATAGTGTGATACCTCGCAAATTGAAAAAACAAACAGCCAATTGATATGCACGGTTACGGAAGAAGACGGTTGATATCTCTTGGAAACATACTTGCTTGACGAACATTGGACAAACCCAGTAGTTTCATGACGAACCGTTCCAGACCAATTCCCAAACCACCATGTGGTGGAAGACCATATTTATGTGCTTCCAGATAATTATGGAAGTCATCCGGGTTTAGTCCTTGTGCAATCATCTTATCCACCTGCTCCTGATAATCATGGATTCTTTGTCCACCACTTGTGATTTCCAATCCACGGAACAGCAGGTCAAATTTATAAGCCAATCTTGGATCTTCTCTGGAGTTCATTGCATAGAACGGCGGCTTAGAAGATGGGAAGTGGGTGACGAAAATGAAATCACTGTTGAATTCTTTCTTTGCATATTCACAAAGTGCCACTTCATCTTCTGGTTCCAAGTCAAGCTTATTCTTAGAACCTTTATTTCCCAGAATTTCCTTTGCTTCCAGCAGAGTTACACATGGAATTTCTGTCACAACCGGTACATCTGCATGCAGCATCTCTAATTCGTGTGCATAGTGTTCCTGCAAATAAGAGAAAATATAACGAATTGTAGCAGTTTCCATTGCCATGACATCATACATACTGTCGATATAGCCCATTTCAAAATCCAAACCGATGTATTCATTGATGTGTCTGGAAGTAGCGTGTTTTTCTGCACGGTAAACTGGTGCAATTTCAAAGACACGGTCAAAGAAAGCAACAGCCGTCTGCTTATAAAACTGTGGAGACTGATTCAAGAATGCTGGCTTGTCAAAATATTCCAGATGGAAGATATTTGCACCGCCTTCCGCACCCTGTGCAACAATCTTCGGTGTGTGAATTTCTGTAAAGCCCTGCATCAGCATGAATTGACGGAAACCGTTTGCAACACCTTCCTGAATCTTAAAGATTGCACGTTCATTGACATTTCTCAAGGAAACAGAACGATTATCTAAATTGATATCCAAAGAACAGCCCAGTTTTGGATTGGAAACCTTCAAAGGATATTCTTCATTGGAAGCGGAGATGACTGTCATATGCATCAGTTGTAATTCCAAACCGCCGACTGCCTTTTCATTTTCATGTACCACACCAGAAGCAGACACAAAGTTGCCTTCTCGAATGCCATCTATTTTTTCTGCACAAACAGACGGATCATAGATAGTTTGCAGGAGATACCGACCAGTACGTAAAATTACAAATGCAAAATTGCTCATTTGACGCACTTTGTGTACACAAGCGTGCAGAGAAATTTGCTTGCCAACCTGTTTTTTTGCTTCTGCATAATCAAATTCCGGAATCAATGTTGCACCATCTACTTGCATAATTCCTTCTTTTATAGATGGCTGATAGGCATTTTCGTTGTGATATAATGTGTAAGCAACGGTTTCCTGATTGGTTTCCACTGTTGCAGATGATTCTGTATCCTTTGTTTCTTCTATTGCAGCCGTTGATTGTTTTAATGCTGTTTCCAGCGTTTCTTTAATGGTCTTTGGTGTACAAATTCCACGGAGTGCCTTTGTGCACTGCCCCATCAAGAAACCGAATACTTTTTGCTCTCCACTTTGATACTGTGCCACAGCATTCTGATTTTGAGACAAAATTTCTGCAATGGTTTCTTTTGCTTTTGCAGTATCATTTACAATCATCATACCCTGTTCTTTGGCAATGCTTTCAGCATCTTTTCCAGTTTCAATCATGGCACGCAAGATTTTCTTTGCATCATTTTTCGAGATTTTTTCTGTATCTGCCATTTCCACCAGTTTTGCAAAATCCGTAGCAGAGAATGGCAATGCTTCCATGGTAATTTCACCAAGGTTGATACGACGCATCAACTCTACAATGATAAAGTTTGCAAGACTCTTTGGTGCAGAATAACACTGTAAGGCTTCTTCAAAGAAATCGGAAACTCGTTTCTGATTGACGATGATTTTTGCATCTGTTTCGGAAAGTCCATATTCTTCTATATACCGTTTCAAACGCTTATGCGGCAGTTCCGGCAGCATGTCCTTGATAGCATCCAGCATTTCATCTGTAAAGTTTACCTGTAAAATATCCGGCTCTGGGAAGTAGCGGTAATCATGGGCATTTTCCTTGCTTCTCATAGAAGTCGTTTCGCCTTTATTGTCATTAAATCGACGGGTCTCTTGAATGACGCGTTTTCCAGCATCCAGCAAACGAGACTGCCGCTTGATTTCATAATTGATTGCACGCGTAATAGATTTTAAGGAGTTCAAATTTTTAATTTCAGCACGAGTACCAAATTGAGTATCTTCCGGCTTCATGATGGAGATGTTGACATCACAACGGAGAGAGCCCTGCTCCATTTTACAGTCACACACGCCAGCATACTGTAATAGCAGACTGATTTTTTCTACAAATGCCTTTGCCTCTTCTGCTGAGGAAATATCCGGCTCTGTTACAATTTCAATCAACGGAATCCCACAACGGTTATAGTCAGCCAGGGAAACGGCATTGAAATCATCGTGAATCAGTTTACCAGCATCCTCTTCCAGATGAATTCGATTGATGCGAATGTTTTTCTTTCCCTTTTCTGTTTCGATTTCTACCAGACCATCAATGCAAAGAGGACGCTGTAGTTGTGAGATTTGATATGCTTTCGGCAAATCCGGGTAGAAGTAATTCTTTCGATCAAATACAGAAAATTTATTGATGTTACAGCCAAGTGCAAAACCGGCTTTCACAGCATACTGTACAGCGGTCTGGTTGATGACTGGAAGCGTACCCGGCATACCGGTGCAAACCGGACAGCAACGAGAGTTTGGACTGCCGCCAAATTCTGCATTACAGGTACAAAATACTTTGGACTTTGTCAGCAACTCTGCATGAATTTCCAGACCAATGACAGGAATATATGATGACATAATGATATGACCTCCTGAAAATTAAAGTGAAAGGGACGGACTTCTCAGCGTAAACTGCTTGGAGAATGCATCTGCAACCTGCAAAATCGTAGTCTCATCAAATTGTCTGCCCGTCAAAGACATTCCAATCGGCATCCCATTCTCATCATAGCCGCAAGGCGTGGAAATGGAAGGAAGTGCAGCAATATTTGCTGTTACTGTACAGATATCTGCCTGATACATTTTTACCGGATCAGAAATATTTTCATGAATATGATAAGCAACCGTTGGTGTAGTAGGTGTTAACATGACATCGCACTTCGCAAAAATAGAGGCATATTCTGCTGAAATTTTCTGTCGCAATGCAAGTGCTTTTCCGTAGTAAGCATCATAATAACCACTGGACAATGCATAGTTGCCAAGCAGAATTCTTCTTTTTACTTCAGAACCAAATCCTTCGCTTCTGGAATTGCAAATCAATTCATTAAAGTTTTCACCAATTTTGCTTCTGTGACCATATTTAATACCATCATAACGGGACAAGTTAGAAGAAGCTTCTGCACATGCAATCAAGTAATACGCAGCAACTGCATATTTTAAGCTTGGCATATTACAGGACACCAGAGTCGCACCCATTTTTTCATAAGTCTTTGCAGCTTCCATAACAGCATTTCGGATACTATCATCGATGCCTTCTCCAAAAAATTCTGCTGGCAGTCCGATTTTCAGTCCTTTTATATCTTTTCCAATTTTAGCAGTATAATCCTCTACTGGCTTTTTGGAAACTGTTCCATCATGCGGATCATAGCCGGCGATGGCATTCAAAAGCAATGCACAGTCATACGGACTTTTTGCAATTGGTCCAATTTGATCCAAAGAGGAGGCAAATGCAACCAGACCATAACGAGAAACTCGACCATATGTTGGTTTTAATCCAGTCACACCACAGAAGGCAGCTGGCTGCCGAATCGAACCACCAGTATCAGAACCAAGTGCAGCGGTTGCAAGAGAAGCAGAAACGCAGGCAGCAGAACCACCAGAAGAACCACCCGGTACACAATCTGTTCCAAATGGATTCTTTGTCTTTGCAAATGCAGATGTCTGTGTAGAACCGCCCATTGCGAATTCATCCATGCTGGTTTTTCCAAGTATCACAGCATCTTGAGCTTCCAATTTTTCCATTGCAGTTGCGTTATACGGTGGGACAAAGTCCTCCAACATTTTAGAAGCACAGGTCGTTCGAATCCCATCTGTACAAATATTATCCTTGATAGCAATTGGAATGCCACAGAGTGGGGAAGTGGTGCCGGCATCGATCTTTTTCTGTGCTTTTTCTGCATCCTGCAAGGCTTTTTCTTTTGTAACTGTAATGTAGCTTTGCAATTTCGGGTCAAATTTTTCAATTCTCTCCAAATAGCACTCTGTCAGTTCTTTTGTAGAAATTTCGTGACGATCCAGCATGTCACGCTGTTCACGAATACCCATTGTTGTAATATCCATATGGTTTTTTCACTTTTTAAAAGAAAAGTGAATCTCCTTTCTTATTATTCCACTACCTTTGGCACAACGAAACAGCTTTCATCATTGACAGCATTTTGCAGAATTTTTTCTGTCGGAAAGCTTGGTGCACTGACATCTTCTCGTAAATCATTCAGATATACATTTTTATTATCAGCCTCTGCATCGTATGTGATGTCGATTTCTTTAACTGTGTCCATAATGGCAATAATACTGGTCATATCTTTTGCCATTTGTTCCATCTCTTCCGGAGAAAAGTGCAGTTTGCCCAATTCTGCCAGATATGAAATCATGTTCAAATCCAATTCTATAACCTCATTTCTCAACGAATTTTTTTGCGTTTACAGCCAAAAGCCAGAACGACATCCAAAATCCGTTTCCTGTATTCTGATAAATTATAACACATATACAAGCGTTTTGCAAGTTTTTTCTTGAACAGAATCCAAATTTTCTGTCTGGTAGAAAAAAATTTGGATTATAACTTGATTTATGTCATGTTTTTTTGTATAATAGAAAAAGAGTCGTGAAAAGGAGGATTGTACTATGCTGACTTTTTCAAAAATGCATGGCATTGGAAATGACTACATCTACATCAATTGTTTCAAGGAGACAGTAACCGACCCGGAAAAGCTCTCCATTTTTATGAGCAATGTACGCTTTGGCGTGGGATCAGATGGTTTGGTTTTAATCATGCCATCAGAAATTGCAGATTTTAAAATGAGAATTTTTAATGCGGATGGTTCCGAAGCGATGATGTGCGGCAATGCAACACGCTGTGTGGGAAAGTATGTTTATGAACATGGCATGACAAACAAAACAGAGGTTTCTTTGGAAACCAATTCCGGTATTAAATATCTAACACTTTATGTGAATTCAGAAAGCAATCAGGTAGATGCGGTTAAGGTGGATATGGGAAAAGCCATTTTGAAACCATCTGAAATTCCAGTGGCAGCAGAAGGAGATCGTTTTATTGCAAAGCCCGTAACGGTAGACGGTGTTACTTATGAGATGACCTGTGTTTCTATGGGAAATCCACATGCTGTTGTTTTCTTGCCAGAGATTGATTCTTTGGATTTGGAGAAAATCGGACCTTCTTTTGAACACCATGTATTGTTTCCGAATCGTGTCAATACAGAATTTATCCGTGTAATAGATGACCATACGCTGCAAATGCGTGTCTGGGAACGTGGCAGCGGAGAGACATTCGCCTGTGGAACTGGGGCTTGCGCTGCGGCTGTTGCATCTGTTTTGAACGGTTATTGTAAGCAGGAACAGGAAATACAGATTCATTTGCGTGGCGGTGATCTGCGGATTATCTATCACAAAGACGAATCTGTTACGATGATTGGACCGGCTACTTTTGTTTTTGAAGGGAAAATGGAGTATCCCGTTTTGTGATCAAAAGAATCAAAATCAATTTATCTTATAAAGGAGATTATCAATATGCCTACCATCAATGAGAATTTTTTGAAGCTGGAAAAGAATTATCTTTTCATTAACATTGCGAAGAAAGTAAATGCATTCCTGAAGGAAAATCCAGATGCAAAGCTAATTCGGATGGGTATTGGAGACGTGACACTGCCAATTGCACCTGTTTGTGTAGAAGCAATGAAAAAAGGTGCAGAAGAAATGGGAGTAAAAGAAACCTTTAAGGGTTATGAAGACAGCGGTACTGGCTATGACTTTCTCAAGCAAGCGATTGCTGATTATTATCAGCGGTATGGAGTAACACTTTCTTTGGATGAAATTCGTGTCAATGACGGTGCAAAGTCTGACTGCGGTAACATTGTAGATATTTTCGGTGATGACAATATTGTCATGGTTACTGATCCAGCTTATCCAGTTTATGTGGATTCCAATAAGATGAATGGCAGAACTATTATCTATGCAGATTCCAATGAAGAAAATGGTTTTGCAGCAATGCCGGACTTTTCTGTTCATGCAGATTTGATTTATCTCTGTTCTCCGAATAATCCAACTGGATCTGTTTATACAAAGGAACAGTTGAAGGTTTGGGTGGACTATGCAAAGCAGAATCAGGCAATCATTATTTATGATGCTGCGTATGAAGCCTTTATCACACAGCCGGATATTCCGCACAGCATTTTTGAAGTAGAAGGTGCAAAAACTTGTGCAATTGAGATGTGTTCTCTTTCTAAAACAGCTGGCTTCACTGGTATGCGTTGCGGTTATACAGTGATTCCAAATGAACTGACTGTAACTGCTTCGGATGGCACGACTGTCAGCATCTCTCAGCTTTGGGGCAGACGGCAGGGCAGCAAGTTCAATGGTGTTTCTTATCCAGTACAGTGTGCAGCTGCTGCGGTTTTCACAGAAGAGGGCAGAAAGCAGATTCAGAAGAATATTGCCTATTATCAGGAAAATGCTGCTATTATCAGCCGTACAATGGATGAATTGGGAATTAAGTATACTGGTGGTATCAACTCACCTTACATCTGGTTCCAGTGTCCGAATCAAATGTCCAGCTGGGAATTTTTTGATGAAATGCTGCATAAAATTGCTGTTGTTGGCACACCGGGTGAAGGTTTCGGTAAAAATGGAGATGGTTGGTTCCGTTTAACTGCTTTCGGCGACCGTGACCTTACCATTGAGGCAATGGAACGCTTTAAAAATATGTTGAAAAAGTAATTTGGAGGATTCATGAATCATGAGAGCAGTAATTACAGTAATTGGAAAAGATAATGTTGGCATTCTGCACAGGGTGAGCGGTGTTTGTGCGGAATATCAGGCAAACGTACTGGAAGTCACACAGAGCGTATTGCAGGATATGTTTGCGATGATCATGATGGTAGACATTTCTAAGATGACAGCTGATTTTGCAAAACTAAGTGATCGATTGACTGCACTGGGAGAAGAACTTGGACTTTCTGTTCATTGTATGCATGAAGATATTTTCAACGCTATGCATCGAATTTAAGGAAAGGAATCAAGAAAAACCATGAACAATACAATGTTTAATGCTGGTGATATTCTGGAAACCATCCGTATGATTCAGGATGAGTGTCTTGATATTCGCACTACTACAATGGGAATCTCTCTTCTGGACTGCATTGATCCCGATATTCATAAGGCGTGCGATAAAGTCTATGATAAAATCACCAGAAAAGCAGAAAAGCTGGTTTCCACAGGAGAAACCATCGAAAAGGAATATGGCATACCGATTATTAATAAGCGGATTGCAGTTACACCGATTGCCATGCTTGCAGCTGCCTGCCCCAATGACAATCCTGTTTTATTTGCAAAGGCGTTGCAACGTGCAGCAGAAACCTGCGGTGTCAACTTTATTGGTGGTTATTCTGCACTGGTACATAAGGGATTCAGTGCAGGAGATATTGCATTGATTCGTTCGATTCCAGAGGCATTGGATGTCACAACCCGTCTTTGTTCTTCTGTCAATGTTGGCTCAACCAAGAGTGGCATCAACATGGATGCGATTAAAATGATGGGCGAAATCATTTTAGAATCTGCAAAACTGACTGCTGACCGACAGTGTGTTGGACCATCTAAACTTGTTGTATTTTGCAATGCACCAGAGGACAATCCATTTATGGCTGGTGCATTCCACGGAGTCGGTGAACCGGATTGTGTCATTAATGTTGGTGTTTCTGGACCGGGTGTAGTTCGCTCCACAATTTCTAAATATCCGGATGCTTCTATTAATGAATTGGCAGATATTATCAAGAAAACTGCTTTCAAGATTACCAGAATGGGACAGTTAGTTGGCAAACGTGCTTCTCAAATGTTGGGGGTTGAGTTTGGTATTGTGGATCTATCCCTTGCTCCAACACCGGCAGTTGGGGATAGTGTTGCACATATTTTGGAAGCAATGGGCTTAGAAATCTGTGGTACACATGGTACCACCGCTGCATTGGCGATGTTGAATGACGCTGTGAAAAAGGGCGGTGTGATGGCTTCTTCTAATGTGGGTGGTTTATCTGGTGCATTTATTCCTGTTTCAGAAGATGCCGGTATGATTGATGCGGCAGTAGATGGTACTTTGACATTAAACAAGTTGGAAGCCATGACAGCCGTTTGCTCGGTTGGTCTGGATATGATTGCAATTCCGGGAGATATTGATCCAACGACAATCTCTGCAATCATTGCAGATGAGATGGCAATTGGTATGGTCAATAATAAGACTACCGCTGTTCGTGTGATTCCGGCAATCGGTATGAAAGAAGGCGATATGCTCGAATTTGGTGGATTATTTGGCAGTGCACCAGTAATGCCAGTCAGCAGAAAATCTGCTGCACGCTTTATCAATCGTGGTGGCAGAATGCCAGCACCAATGCATAGTGTAAAGAACTAATGAAACAAAAACAATATCATATTGCAGTAATTGGCGGCGGTGCATCAGGTTTACTTGCCGCCATTGCTGCAAAAATAGAAAGCGGTTCCCACTGCCGTGTTGTGATTTTCGAGCGAAATGATCGAGTAGGGCGAAAAATTCTCTCTACTGGAAACGGAAGATGTAACCTCGGAAACACTGTCATTCAAAAAGAAAACTATGGCGGTTCGATGGTAGAAAAAGCATTTTCCATTTTTGAGCAAGCTCCCAAAACAGAAGCATATTTTCGGCAAATGGGCTTGATTTGTAGGCAGGAAGAGCATCGTTTATATCCCTATAGTAACCATGCCAGTGCGGTTTTGGATGTTCTGCGGCTGCAATTAGAAACATTGCAGATCGATGTGATTTGCAATTGTCAAATTACATCGATTATACCTGTAAAGAATCAGTTTTGTTTGCAGTCGGATATGCATTCTTATCTTGCAGAAAAGGTTATTTTTTCTTGCGGCGGTTATGCTGCACCAACTCTTGGGACAGATGGTTCTGCTTTTTCTATGCTGAAAGCACTGCATATTCATTGTAACACTTGTACGCCAGCACTTTGTTTTTTAAAAACCGAACCAGAACGCGTGCGTGCATTGAAAGGAATTCGTCTCTTCTCACAAGCAACACTTTACCGTAACGGAAAACTGCTAAAAACAGAGAGGGGAGAGGTACAGTTCACAGAACAGGCATTATCTGGAATCTGTATTTTTAATCTTTCTGCATATTGTAACCCAGAAGGAAACCATTCTGTTTATGAAGTTGCATTGGACTTGCTGCCCGATTGGAGTTTAGAACGTGTGCAGTCGCTTTTATGGGAGTTATATGCACTTCGATGCGAATTTCCAATCGAAGAACTTTTAACAGGAATTCTGCAAAAAAGAGTTTGTTTACAAATTTTAAAGCAATGTGGGATTTTTCAAAAACACCAGCGATTAGTTTCCTCTTGCAGTGTATCAGAGTTGGAACAAATCGCCGCTTGTTTGAAAGAATGGCGTTTTCCGATTATTGGAAAAGGAGACTGGAAGACAGCACAAGTCACATGCGGTGGAATTTCAGCAGAAGAAGTGCGTTCTACATTGGAATCTGTAAAATATAAGGGACTTTATTTTACAGGAGAAGCTTTGGATTTACATGGTGACTGCGGCGGTTATAATTTAAATTGGGCATGGGCATCTGGATGGTGGACAGGGACTCATGCAGCAAAAGAATGGAATCAAAATAATGATAAAGATTAATAATATCAAATTGCCAGTTGGCTATCAAGAAGGAATGGTAACAGCAGCCATTGCGAAAAAACTGCATCTTAAAAATACAGACGGAATCAAATGGCATTACTATCGAAAATCCATTGATGCCAGAAAAAAAGATCACATTCAATATAATCTTTCTGTATTGGTTTCTCATCCAAAAGAAAAGAATATTTTACAGCGTATCCATACAAAAGATGACATCACTGCCTATATGCCTTATATGTACTCCATCCCAACCATTTCTAAACATCTGGAATATCGTCCAGTTGTGGTTGGATTTGGACCGGCTGGTATGTTTGCTGCATTGCTGCTAGCAAAAGCAGGCTTACAGCCACTTGTTTTGGAACGTGGGAAATGTATTGAGGAACGAAAAAAAGATGTTGCAGATTTCTGGCAGAATCGCAATTTACACATGGATTCCAATATTCAATTTGGAGAAGGTGGAGCTGGTACTTTTTCAGACGGTAAATTGACGACTGGGATTAAAGACAATCGGATTCGTTTTGTATTAGAAACATTTGTAGAGTGCGGTGCACCATCTGAAATTTTATATCTTGCAAAGCCACATATTGGAACGGACTATTTAGAGCATGTTGTAAAGAATATGCGTCATATGATTCAGGATGCGGGTGGGGAAGTGTTGTTTTCAGCTCGATTTACAGCCTATCAAACAGATGAAAGCAGCATTTTGAAATCGATTTCATATGAAAAAGATGGAAAACAATATCATCAGCCAACCAATCAATGTATTATGGCTGTTGGACATAGTGCGAGAGATGTATTTCAGCTTTTTTATGATAATGGTGTTGCGTTACAGCAAAAGAATTTTGCAATGGGTGTTCGGATTGAACATTTGCAGAAGGAGATCAATCGTAGTATGTATGGCAAATTTGCAAGTCAACTGGGAGCAGCGGATTATAAGTTGGCTATACATCTGCCTTCTGGTCATGATTTGTACACATTTTGCATGTGTCCTGGTGGAAGGGTAGTGGCAGCTGCTTCGGAAGAAGGGCATGTTGTTGTCAATGGAATGAGTAATCATGCCAGAGATGAAAAAAATGCAAATAGTGCTTTATTGGTTGGAATTTCGCCACAAGTCATTTCAAATCCACATCCGCTTGCTGGTATGTGGATGCAACAAAAATTGGAAAGCCAAGCTTTTTTGTGTGGTGGCAGTACATACGCAGCTCCAGTTTGCTGTGTTGGTGATTTTATGGAAAATAAAGTATCTTCTGCATTTGGAAAAGTAAAACCAACGTATCAGCCCGCTGTGAAATTTGCACACCCAAGAGAGTATTTGCCAGATTTTATGGTGCAGACGTTGAAAGATGGCATTTTAGAAATGGGCAAAAAACTGGATGGCTTTGATGATCCGGAAGCCATTTTGACTGGTGTGGAAACTCGAAGTTCATCTCCAGTTAGAATCTTGCGGAATGCACAATATGAATCTGTCACAGTAAGTGGAATTTATCCATGTGGAGAAGGTGCCGGTTACGCTGGTGGAATTACATCAGCTGCAGTAGATGGCATGCGGTGTGCTGAAAAGATAATTGAAAAAGTGATGAAAAGTGAAAAATAAACCCCAAAAATCACCCCAGAGAAGTGGTTACTCCAATTGCACCAAATACAAATTTGGTGCAATTGGAGGTTCTGTTTTGGAAGGAGAGTGCTATTTTATGCCGATTGACCGTACAGCTTGTCCAGATTTTTTAAATGACTATATTCTTTATCTTTCCATGTCAAAATCGCTTTCCCCTCGCACTGTCGAAGAATATTATCTTGACATTCGCTTATTTCTTCAGTACATTCTTATGATGAAAGACAAACAATATCTGACATTAGATGAAACAGACATGCAGAAAATTTCAATTGTCGATTTTCCGGTTTCTATGTTAGATACAATCAAGCTTCAGGATCTATATGAATTTCTGTACTATGTCACAGAATCTCGTGAAAATCATGATCGTGCCCGTGGTCGCAAGGTCTCAGCTATTAAAAGTCTATTTCATTATCTTTATGTGAATAAGCAAGTAATTCATCAAAATCCAACCGAATATCTGGAACTTCCCTCTTTAAAAATGGCATTGCCAAAATATCTCACATTAGAACAAAGTAAAACGCTTTTGGCAAATATGAACACTTCTTATCCAGAGCGAGATTATTGTATCATTACCCTATTTTTAAATTGTGGTTTGCGTTTAAGCGAATTGGTCGCATTAAATGTTTCTAATATCAATTTAAAAGAAACCAAAATGCGTGTATTCGGTAAAGGTCGCAAAGAACGAATGGTATATCTCAATCACGCTTGCATGGAAGCATTAAATGATTATTTGGAAGTTCGGAAAAAAATGAAACGCAGTGCGGAGGAATCTGCTCTCTTTTTAAGTAAACGCTGTACCAGAATCAGCAAACGACGTGTACAGCAGATTGTAGAAGATGCTTTGCAGCGAGCAGGACTATCTGGGCAAGGATATTCCACTCATAAACTTCGTCATACTGCTGCAACATTGATGTATCAATATGGAAATGTTGATGCCTTGACCTTAAAGGAAATACTGGGACATAAAAGTACTTCTACAACAGAAATTTATACACATTTATCCAGTTCCATTTTACAAGATGCAGCAGACCACTCCCCTCTTGCGAATTTGACCAGTCATACCATAAGTGAAGAAAATAATGAAAAAAATAATATTGTAGAAGAACAATCAAAATCAGATGAACCTGAGGTAGTTTCTATTGTATTGCCGGAAATTATTGATGTGGATGACAAGAACAAAACACAGAAAACGGAGAAGTAACCATGATTCAGGGTGTTATTTTTGATATGGATGGCACACTTTTGGACACGGAACGTATTTTGGTTCAGTGTTGGATAAAAAGTGCTGCTCTTTATGGATTTGACATGAAAATGCAGCATGCATTAAATATCAGAAGCTTGCAATATCGTTTTGCAGAACCATATTTAAAACGAGTATTCGGGGAATCATTTAACTATACTGATGTTCGGCAAACAAGAAAAAAATTATTTGCCGAAGAACTTGAGAAAAATGGCATTCCAGTAAAACAAGGCGTACTTCCCTTTTTGCAGTTTTGTCAGGCACAGGGACTCCCTACTGTTGTAGCTACTGCAACTGCCAAGAAAAATGCCGTTCAATACTTAGAAAAAGCCGGCATTCTCCCCTATTTTACAGAAATCATTGGTGGTGATCAAATGAATATTGGGAAACCGTTTCCTGATATTTATTCGGCTGCTGCGCGAGCAATTCACTGTGCCCCATCTTGTTGCATGGCATTGGAAGATGCACCAAACGGTGTACTGTCTGCCTTTTATGCAGGTTGCAAAGTCGTTATGATTCCAGATTTGTCTCAGCCAGATGAAATGCTGCAACCATTTTTATTTTCGGTGCAACCCGATTTAGCACATGTGATACCAATTTTAAAGGAGGTGTTGAAGTAATATGGAAAAACCAAGGGTGTCCAAAATATTCGACATTCCACAATTCTATTATTTTCAAAGCGGAAATGATTTTTCAGGCAGCAAAAATCAAAATCAATTCAATTTTAAAATTCTATATGGCAAGGAAGAATTAACACTCAAAATTTGGC
>JAEDGE010000125.1 GCA_016297675.1 Oscillospiraceae bacterium | reverse complement strand
TGTTAAGACAGCCCTAAAAACTGTTCCAGCAATGCCATCCATTCCCGTACCCAGTAAGTTGGAATTAAAATGCGTCTCGTCTTGCCACTCACTGACCAGCTTTCCAATCCCATCTCTTCTGCCATTCGATGTGCCCGGTACTGGTGGAATCCGTCTGTTATAATTGTAATCCGGTTGGGCAACCCTTTTTCGTTCAGAATTGCCTTGCTGAATTGCAAATTTTCCTGTGTGTCGGTGGAGCGGTCTTCCAATAGAATCCGTTCTGCTGGAATGCCCTTCGCCAGTAAGTAGGTCTGCATGGCTTGTGCTTCGGAGATGTCCTCTCCAGCCCCTTTTCCACCGGAAACAATGCACAGAACTTCTGGATTTGCCTGTAAATACGCACTGGCAGCTTCCAGCCGTCGTTGCAGCATCAAACTGGGAATGGTTCCCCTGACCTTGCAGCCCAATACGACAACAGTACAGGGTGTTTTGGGTGGATTCTGATAATATTGTGCCATGCGGACAGAACAAAATCCCGCGAAACCAATGCCAGCTGCCAACAGCAGAGCCAGCACACTGAGCAGGATTTTTCCGCCGATTCCCTGCCAGAGCGTTTGCAGCAGACGGAACAGTGGTTGATGAAACAGGGTTGCCAGAAAACAGCAGACCGAAACTGCCATGCCAAACAGATTTCCAATATTGAAAATATGCAGAAAAACAGGTGCCAGAAATACCAGAAACAGTCCGGCTTCGAGGATAAGCAGAAGAAAATAACAACAGGTGCGAATGTGCATGGAATTCCCTCACTTTAAGATATAATTGGTGATACCACCTTGCAGTCCAAAACTGCGAGAGGCAATGCGAGCGTGCTGAAAGTCTTTCCGTACCAGCTTTTGCAGAGCTTGTCCGCTGTGAAAACCGTGGATGACTTCAATTTCTGTCACAGATGCTGGACAGTGTTGCAGCACCTGCCGCAGTTTTGCTCGTGCTTCTGCAACGGTCAGACCGTGTAGGTCTACCGTAATTACATGGCTGGGACGATAGGCTGTCAGTGATTTTGTTGGTTTTTGTTGCTTCAAGATGGATTCGCCTCCTTTACGTCTGCTGCAAGTTGTTCCGCTTCTGCATAGGATTGCAGCTGATAGCATCTTGCTCGAAAAGCTGCTGCTCCATGCAGACCGCTGATATACCAAGCTGCATGTTTCCGTGCTTCCCGAATGGCAAGTTCCGGCGGTTTGCCATCTGCCAGCTTCAGAATCAGCCGGATGTGATACAGCATGGTATCCATTTTTTCTGCCAGTGTTGGTGGTTGGTATGGTTTCCCTGCCATGGCAGCTGCGATTTCGGAAAATACAAACGGATTGCCATAGCTGCCCCGTCCCACCATGACAAGGTCACATCCAGTTTGCTCATACATCTGGAAACAGCTTTCTGCGTTTGTAACATCGCCGTTTCCGATGACTGGAATGGAAACGGTCTGTTTGACTTGCCGGATGATGTCCCAGTCAGCTTTCCCAGCATAGAGCTGCGTTTTCGTTCTGCCGTGAACGGCAACGGCTGCCGCACCGGCTTGCTCCATCTTTCGGGCAAAAGTAACTGCATTGCGGTTGCTTTCGTCCCAGCCAGCACGGAATTTTACTGTGATTGGGACAGGGGAAACCGACACCGCAGCCCTTACGATATCAGCAGCAAGATCCGGTTTTTGCATGAGGGCAGAACCGGCACCTGTTGCAATCACTTTGTGTACCGGACAGCCCATATTGATGTCAATCCAATCCGGCTGGTAGGGCAGGACAATTTGTACCGCTTTTGCCATAAATTCCGGTTCGCTGCCGAATAGCTGCAAGCCCATCGGGCGTTCTGCGTCTGTGATGGTACAGAATTGTGCTGTTTTCGGGTCGCCGTAGCAAAGCCCTTTTGCCGAAATCATTTCGCTGACCAGCAGGGATGCATGATGTTCTTTGCAGAGAATGCGGTAGGCACGGTCGGCAACGCCTGCCATGGGAGCCAGTCCAGCCGTGCGGGGCAGTGTGAGACTGCCAATGGAAAATTCAGTAGGCATAGATCAATGAATTCCTTTCTTTTGATGGGATGGAGAATGTACTGACCAGAAATGGTTTGGACAAGTTTTCCCTAAGCAACATAGAAATGGATTTCCATGAGGCAAACAGGGTTCGGCAATGAAATATGCAATTTAATTTTACCATAGATTTTGAAATTTGTATAGTTTTTTTTTGCGAACCGTGTTATACTGAAATTATACAGGGAAACGCTGCCCGATTTCGGTGCGGCAAATGGTCATCGAAAACGTCCATTTTTATTTGGACGGTATTGGGAGGAAATTATGCGATTATTAGCTATTGACGGAAATAGTATTATGAACCGTGCCTATTATGGGATTCGGTTGCTTTCCAATCATAAGGGAATCTATACCAACGCAATTTTTGGATTTATGAATATTTATTTAAAGCATGTGACAGATTTACAGCCGGATGCCATTGCGGTTGCCTTTGATATGCATACGCCAACATTCCGACATCAGAAAGTTTCTTCCTATAAGGCAAACCGCAAAGGAATGCCGGAAGAACTGGCAATGCAGATGCCGTATATCAAAAAGCTGCTGACCTTGCTGGGCGTACAAATTGTGGAGTGTGCCGGCTATGAGGCAGATGATATATTAGGAACGCTTTCGGTTGCCGTGGAGCAGCAGGGCGGAGAATGTGTGATTCTCAGCGGCGATCGGGATACCTTACAGCTGATTACCGACAAGGTACATGTGCGGTTGGTCACCAATCGAGAGGATATTGACTATACGGTACAGCGGTTTCGGGAGGAATATGGATTTTATCCGGCTTCCATGGTCGATCTGAAAGCATTTATGGGTGATAGCTCTGACAATATTACGGGTGTTGTGGGGATTGGACCGAAAACTGCTTCTACCTTGATTCGTAGCTGGGGAACGGTGGAGGAAGTCTATGCCCATATTGACCAGCTGAATATCAGCAAAATGGCAGTACAAAAGCTCATTTCTGGAAAAGAAAACGCTTTGGAAAGCAAATGGCTGGCAACCATTGTAAAAGATGCCCCCATTTCCACAGAACTACAAATGTATCTGCCAAAGCCCATTCGGGCACAGGAAGTGCGGGATTTGCTGATGGAATTGGAAATGGTCAAGCTGCTGGACAAACTGCATCTGGAGGCAACCAGCGAGACGGTTGCAGCCGAGCAGACTGTTTGCAAGATTACGCCGTCCATTCAGATAGAACGAAATACGCTGACGGAAGAAATCTTACAGCAGTGGCAGCAGCAGATAGATTTGCAGCCGCTCTGTTATCAATTGGACTTGGAACAACTGTGTTTACAAGTATTGCAGGAAAACACAGTCTATGAAACCACAGATGAAGCTCTGATACAGCAGTTTTTGGGCAGTGCGGTTCCAAAGCGAACCTTCTCTGCAAAGTTGCACTACCGCTACATGATACAGCATGGTGGAATGCTGGAACAGCTACGTTCCGATGGCGAAATTGCTGCCTATCTGTTGAATCCGGCATCTTCGGAATATACTGTCGCAAGACTGAGCGTATCCTATCATATTTTGTATGATACCGCATTGGAATCTCTGGCATCGTTGCTGGCTCTTCCGGCACTTTTTGATGCCATGGAACAAGATATTGCAGCACAGGACATGGAAGAGCTGTATCAGATGGAACTACAGCTGACTCGTGTACTGGCAACAATGGAGGAAAGTGGTGTACTGGTAGATGCAGCTGGTTTGAAGCGCTTTGGTGTGTATCTTACGGAGCAGATGGAAGAATTGCAGCAGATGGTCTATGATGCGGCAGGACATCCGTTTAAGATTGGTTCTCCGAAGCAGCTCGGGGAGGTTCTCTTTGGCGAACAGAAGCTGCCGCATGGCAAGAAGACGAAAACCGGCTATTCTACCAATGCGGAAATTTTGGAATCCCTGCGGGATCAGTATCCCATTGTGGACAATGTGCTGAAGTGGCGGCAGGTGTCTAAGCTGAAGTCGACATACATTGATGGGTTACAGAAAACGATTGCAGCAGATGGCAGAATTCACACATTCTTTAAGCAAACAGAAACCAGAACTGGACGGATTTCTTCTGTGGAACCGAATATGCAGAATATTCCTGTCCGGACAGAACTGGGCAGCAATATGCGGAAGTTCTTTATTGCTGGAGAGGGGAATGTCCTGCTGGATGCGGATTACAGCCAAATTGAACTGCGAATTCTGGCAAATCTCTGCGGGGACACTGCCATGCAGGAGGCATTTTTAAACGGTGCGGATATTCACACTGCGACGGCTGCACAGGTGTTCGGAATGCCGCCGGAGATGGTGACAGATTCCATGCGGAGTGCTGCAAAGGCAGTCAATTTTGGCATTCTCTACGGGATGGGGGCATTTTCACTGTCAAAGGATATTCATGTTTCGGTTGCACAGGCAGACCAGTATATCAAAAACTATCTGGCACGCTATCCCCGTGTGGCAGAATTTATGGAGAAAACGGTAGAAGAGGCAAAGGAACGCGGCTATGTCAGCACATATTTTAAGCGGCGGCGACCTGTGCCGGAGCTGCGGCAGTCCAACAAAATGATACAGGCATCCGGCAAGCGGATTGCCATGAATACGCCGATTCAGGGGACAGCGGCAGATATTATTAAAATTGCAATGATTCGGGTTTCTGATCGGTTGCAGGCGGAATGTCCGGAGGCAAAGCTGATTTTGCAGGTACACGATGAATTGATTGTAGAAGTGCCAGAGGCACTGGCAGATACCGCAGCGATGATTTTGAAAGAAGAGATGGAACATGTGGTGCAGTTTGCCGTGCCGTTGACGGTAGAGGTCAAGAAGGGGAAGAGCTGGTATGATGCAAAAGGCTGAGATTCTGCCGCTGAAAGCGGAACAGCTGGCGGAAGTGGCACAAATTGCAGCGTGTTCCTTTCCCGACCCGTGGTCGCTCACCGTATTTGAGGCGGCATTTGCACAGGCTGATACACAGATGTGGGCGGCGATGATGGATGATATGTTAGTAGGATATCTGGTTTTGCAGCGGCTGGGGGAAGAACAAAGTGTGGATGACATTGCTGTGTTGCCGGCTTATCGGCGGCAGAGCATTGCAGAACAGCTGTTGCAAACGGCACATGCAGCGTTTTCAGACAGCAATTTTATCTTAGAGGTGCGGGAACACAACGAAGCAGCAATTGCCTTGTATCAGAAGCTGGGGTATGAGCAGGTCGGTTTCCGGAAACGATACTATACGAATCCGGCTGAGGGGGCAGTGCTGATGACAAGACAAGGCGTTCCTGTTGAAAAAACATCCAACGTTGCAGCACTGTAAATTAGATGACAAGTTTGATCCGCCGAACGGCGAACTGCGGTCAAGCTGGCTCAGCTTGGCGGAGGGGTGCAG
>JAEDGE010000124.1 GCA_016297675.1 Oscillospiraceae bacterium | reverse complement strand
ATTGGAAAGAAACGAACTGCTTTTGGCAATAGGCGTATAGGATTTTGCAACAATTTCCTGTCCAGCTCCCTGCACATAAGTGAGAAAGTCCTGCTCCAGTTCATTTTGCTTTCCATGATATGCCAGATAAAGGGAACGACTCAAAGCATAACTTTTTTCATCCGGCGAAATACCATTCAGTTCTAATACTTTGACATTTCCTGTTCCATCCAAGCTGCCCAGAGATACATATCCAACAGCCGATGGATTTTCCGCAACTGCGGCAATGACGGCTTCCGCATCTTCTGCAATCTGTGCAGTTTCTGTGGTGAGGTCGGAACTTCCAGAAGCACTGCTTTGTGCAAAACCCAGCAGGGATGCAAAAGCATCTCGTGTGCCGGAGCCGTCTTCTCTGGAAACCACTTGTATTTCTCCCAGCTGTTCCAGACCAGAAACTGGCTTCAGTTGGTTTTCCTTTTGACTGCTGCATCCTGTCAGAAGCAATACCACTGGCATTACAATCCAAAAACTGTATTTGGCTCTATGCCTTTTTCGTATTTTTTCCATGTCTTGTGATGGAATATTTTCTTTCATACATTTTCACTCCTCTATTTGTAATGCAGTTTTTTTGCATTACCGCCGCACTTCCAGCAGCTTCTGCTTCAGCTCACCCTCAATGCGTGCCAACTCTGTTTCAGCAGCCTGCCGTTTTTCTCGACCGGCTTTCTGAATCTGAATGGTTTCCTCAATGGTACTGATCAGATTTTGATTTACTTTTTGCAGGGTTTCGATATCCACAATTCCACGGTTAGATTCCTTTGCTGTTTCAATCGTATTGCTCTTTAACAATTCTGCATTTCGCACCAGCATGGCATTGGTGGTATCTGTGATTTCACGCTGCATTTGTAACACCTTTTGCTGATTGGAGAGTCCCATCGCGATGATAAACTGGCTTTTCCAGATGGGAATGGTATTCAGGATTGCTGTTTGAATTTTGTCCACAAGGACACGGTCGTTGTTCTGAATCAATTTAATTTGTGGTGCAGATTGAATGGAAATGGTACGGCTCAGTTCCAAGTCATAGATTTTCTTTTCAAATCGGTCAATGGTATCTTCAAAATCTTTTACCAACTGTGCATCCATCGGATTTCCGCTTGCTGCTGCTTCAGAACGAAGCTTCGGCAGCGTTTCCTCTCGGATTTCGGTAATCCGTTCTTTTCCGGCTGCAATATAAAGCTCCAATTCTCGGAAACAGTTGAGATTTTCCTGATACATCATGTCAAAAGTACCAATATCCCGAAGCATATCCATGCGTGCCTTTTCCAGTTCTGCTTCAATGCGGTCAATTTGTACCTCTGCTTTCGTGTACCGTTCCTTCAATTTTTTTAGGCTGCGTGCAGCACTTTTCAAAAAGGGGATTTTACTGAAAATATCATCCGTCAATTGATCGGTATCCAGACTTTTGATTTCAATGACGAGATCTGACAGTAACTCCCCCACCTGACCACCGTCTTTGGAACGAACCTTCTGGAGAATGGAATCCGCAAACTCTGTCATATGGCGTTGTGCACCAATACCGTATTGTACCGTTGTCTGGGTATCCATAAAGTCAATGGATGTTTTGATTTCCTCTATCCGTTTTCGTTCTTCGAGGGTGTATTCTGTCTGCGGAATTTCTGCTGGAAGTTCCTCTTGTTTTGGCTCTTCCGGCTGCATTCTGGCATTTGCAAGCATCGCTAAGTTGATTTCTGACATGGTGATTCCTCCTGTTTATTCCAGACAGTCCATGATTTTTTTCATGGTGTCATAGTCGGGCATATTGACAACCGAAGTAATTTGTTCTGGTATTCCTGAAAAACCGGCAGATGCAATATCACAGTCATCTGTGCGAAATCCATGTTTTTTCCAAGCCAGTTCCTGTATCTGGTCATCGGACAAGGCTTCAATGCCGGCTTTTCCCGCTTCATCCAGTGCAATATAAATATGGGTTGACCATACTGTGGGCGTGGGATATAGGATGACAATATCGTCTTTGATTTTGTCGTAGTTGTCCGGTTGTTCTGCAGCATATTCGATGAGCTGGCTTTCATAGCCTGCAATCATTGGCTTTGCCCCAACGCCCATACGCAGAAATTGGCTGAACAAATCAGAAGAAGAAGTTTCCATATAGCCAAGTTGAGAAAAAATCTCCTGCAATTGAGGCAATACTGCATCGACACTGGTTGCATCTATTGCTTTTCCGCCGTTCAGGGCACTGCTTAGGAGTACAGCAAACATATTTCCGGAGTTGGAACGGACAGGATCTGTAGTGTCCACAGTGACGGCACCATAAAGCTCTGTCAGACCTAAATCACGCCATTGCATTCCATTCAGGATACACGCTGTCAGTTTTTGCATATCTGCATAATAAATACCGTCTGTTTCTGTAACGATTCCTTCCTGTACCAGTGCATCGGCAACAACTTGATATGAATATAGTACAATCGGTGTGTTGAAAATAATTTCATCTGCAATCGGTTTTCCATAGGTATCTTCATAATACTCCAATGCAGTCTGACTGGATGGGAATAAATAGTTTCTATCAGATAAATCAGCTGTTATCATATCCAGTGAGCCGGCACGAGAATAATTTAGTTTCAAATGGTATTCCTTACAAAGAATTTCCTGTATTGCTTCATCTTCAAACAATCCGATTTTCTCCCCACCAAGATAACCGTTTAAGACTTTGACAGTGGTTTGATTGCGATAAAAATAGTAGCTTCCTCCAGCAAGAATCATTACCAACAGAATCGCTATACCAATCAGTTTTGTTTTCATTTTAGATTCTCCATTTTTACAGTTTGTTCCAAAAGACGAATTTCTGATTCCATATCCATCATTTCATTGTGCATCAGTTTCTGGAACTGTGCTTCAAAGGCAGTGTTTAATGTACCAATTGCTTTGAGTGTATTGCTCTGAAGATGCATCGCATCCTCTGTTTGAAGATTGGTGTCCTGCAATTCAATATACTTTTGCAGCAAAGAAGAGGCGGTATCCTGATAATAATCGATGAACTGTCTGGCAGATTTGATTTTTTCAGGATGTTTTTCCAGATATGTGAGGATATTTTTTGCCGTCTGCTTCAATCGCTGGGCTTCCTGTTTCACTGCTGGCTGCTGAATCCGCTGCATGGCTTGTTCAATGCAGATGAAATCCTTCTGGGCTTCTTCCAATTGTCGGCTTAATGTTTCACCTTCTGGTAATTGATCAATACTGATTCTGCCGATTTTTCGTCTGGGTTTCAACAGCAATGACAATCCGAAAAAAACACCAACTGCCAATGCAAGATCCACAAGGAAATTCCAGTGCAGCAGGAACAGCAGAATCAGAAAAATGCCGCCTGCCAGCAAACCTGCCAGCAAATTTGCAATACATTCTTTTTGTTTGTGTTTCTCCAAATCAGTTATATCCTTTCACACTTCGGAATGCAGAGAGCAAATCCGTTCTTCCATCGAATACACGAGCATTGGTAAGTGTTGCAAGTGCCTCCAACTGGGAAGGCTCTGCATCGCCAAACAGAATAGAAAATACAGGAATATCCAATCCGAGTTCCTGATAATAAGTGGTGAAGTCTGGTTCTGTTGCAGTGATAGATGCACCGTCACTCATGAGGATGATGGCAGGGGTGTAGTTCTCCAGATTTTCATATTCCGAGAGTATTTCCAGTCCCTTTTTTGCAGCAGTATACATATCGGTTCCACCGCCAGGAGATTCGCTGCTAATCTGATCATAAAGCAATTGGAGGCTGTTGGCATCAGCGTTTTCGGCTGTATAAATATTGCGTACATTTCCGGAAAAGGTAATGACAATATTCACCTCGTCCTTGTCTGCCTGCAACAGATTTTTTTCCGCATTCTCCTGTATGAGAATTTGTGCCATTGCTTCTTCCAGCTGTTCATTTCCGTCACCGATCATACTGCCGGAAAAATCCAAACAATACACATTCAGAGAGGGTTTGCGGAATTCCGTCTGATATAAATTCAAAGCCTTTATCAGCACTTGTTCCGAGGGCATAGTAATAGGAGAGAGAATTCGTTCTGTATTGATGCCCCAGTCCGAATTGAAAATGTCCTGATTTTCTTCTGAAACGCCTTCTAAGCCCGTTCGTCGTCCAGTTTTCTGAATGGCATCCTGCACTTCTTCGGACAGCAGATATTCTTGCACCGCAAGAAAAGCATCCTGTTTTTCAGTGTCACCATGATCTACATATCCCAGCGGCGAGTCTGCAATGCTCAGACCATCATAGGGATATACAGAATAGAGTGGCTCCTTTCCCTGAGAAACAAGTTCCTGGTTTGCATCAATGATCAAACATTCGTAGTTGACCATAGCATCGAAATTTCCAGCAAGGAACATATCCTTGAGCCAGTCGGAACTGCCAGAACTGCGGTCGATTCCAGACAGCAGCTGGGAAATATCGCTCTTCAGCGTTTCCTGTTCCAAATCACTTTCTGTCAAGGGCTCCGTCTTTCCCAGCAATGCATATAAAAATCCAATGTAAGCACTGGCACCGGAATTGGATTGTGTGGCACTTGTCATGCAGAAAGACAGCTGACCGGTACGGATTGCCTTCAAAATGTCGTTCACAGAAACTTCTTTGCCAACAAATCCAAGCTGTTCTGCAAGAGATTTGCGAATGCCGAATACAACTGGTGTGGTATAGATGGATGCATCATATTTTATTAGATGTGCAGTATCACCCAACGAAATCCAAAGACTGGATGCCGGCCAGACTGCATCGTATTCTTTTGCACCAGATTGCAGCGTATGCATAATATCAACAGAACCTTGATATGTCATTTCAATGTTAATGCCAGTTTCGTCTGCACATTCCTCAAGAATATCGGAAAGTTCCTTATTTTCAGAACCGGAAAGAATTTTTATGGTTTCTCCATTGAATTTTCCACTGTAGTGTGCATTGGCAGAGTTGCTGTTTTCTGCATTGCTGCATCCGCACAGAACCAGTGAAGGTAGGAGTATGGCTGCAATCAAGCGTGCGAAAATACTCTTTTTCATACTGAATCCTCCGATTTTTAATATCTCATGGAAATCATAACACCATTTGATATGTGACATCTATCTCGGTATCAGAAAAATTGTGTTAAATGCAGGTTATTTTTTGCTTTTAAAAATAATCATTTTCATTTTCTTAAAATAAATTTAAATTTTCAATTGCTTTCCATAGAAATAAAAAATGTCATATGGAATCTCCCTCTCGCTCCGTTAACACAAAAGAACAAAGAAATATAGAAATGTCTGTCTCTCTTTACAAAGTGTGCGGTTTCCTGGCAGTTGATTTATGAGAGTTTCACTGAAAAAAGCTAGTACACTTTACACCAAAACGATATAATGGGTTATGGAAATTACGAGTGCGTGATTTTCAGATGATTGGGATCTGACAGGAGAGAATGGATCAGATCTGCCTATGAGAAAA
>JAEDGE010000123.1 GCA_016297675.1 Oscillospiraceae bacterium | reverse complement strand
AATCTGCCGGACGGTTCAGACAAGTTTTCCCAAAGAAATCCGAAAATTGATTTCCATGCAATGTTCTTGTTCTGCAATTGACAAACGCCATAGAAAGTAGTATCATAAGGGAAAGCGTTTTCTTTTCGCTTTGATTTGGAAAAAGCCGCTGCTCGATTGGACGGAACAACGGCTGAAAGGATGCTGGTTTTTTTATGAATCACAATTTTGATGTTATCATTGTCGGCGGAGGGGCTGCCGGTCTGTATGGTGCCATTCAGCTGCCTTCTTATTGCAACGTGCTGTTGATTTGTAAGCAGGAATTGACGCTTTGTAATTCCTCTTTGGCACAGGGCGGAATCGCTGGTGTTTATAAATCGCCGGAGGACGACACGCCCGAACTGCACAAGCAGGATACCATGATTGCCGGCGGCTTTAAGAACAATCCTGAAACCGTTCAGATTCTCGTGGACAATGCGGCAATGGCAATTGATTCGCTGCTGAAACTGGGGGCAGATTTTGACCGCAAGCCGGATGGTTCTTTGCACCGCACACTGGAGGGCGGACACTGTCGGCATCGGATTTTTCACCACAAAGATACGACCGGGGAGGAAATCGTCAATACGTTGATCCGGAAGGTCAAGACGCTTTCCAATGTCACGGTTCTGGAGTCCGCAATGATGGTCGGTTTGCAGAAAACCAGCACGGGTTTTTCCGTCAATGTGTTGCAGGATGACAGCTGCACCGTTTATAACAGCCATTTTGTCCTGCTTGCCACGGGCGGTATCGGCAGAATGTATGCTTATACGACGAATTCTAAAATTGCAACTGGTGACGGCATTGCCTTTGCCCATGATATTGGAGCGAAAATCCGGAACCTACATTTGATTCAGTTCCATCCCACGGCATTCAATGACCACCACACACGGGAATGCTTTTTGATTTCGGAAGCAGTACGGGGAGAAGGAGCGTATCTGCTCAATTGCAACAAAGAGCGTTTTATGGATCGCTATGATGAACGCTTGGAACTGGCACCACGAGATGTGGTTTCTCATGCGATTATCGAAGAAAAGAACCGAACCGGTTCGGATAACTTCTATTTGGATATTTCCTATCAAGATGCTGATTTTATCCGGAACCGTTTCCCCATGATTTACAGGAAAGTGCTGGAACAGGGCTATGATATGACGAAAGAACCCATTCCGATTTATCCGTGTCAGCATTATTTGATGGGCGGCATTCAGGTGGACAGCCATTCCGAAACGACGATACCGCACCTGTACGCAGCAGGGGAGTGCTCGAATACCGGTGTCCATGGCAATAATCGACTTGCCAGCAATTCGCTGTTAGAGGCACTGGTTTTCTCCCGACAGGCAGCACTGGATATTGCAGAAAAGCTGCCGGAGGTGCCGGATACATTTGCAGAAGCCGCCTTTCCGGAGACAGAAAATACGTTGCCGATGCCGAAAGGAACACGAACAGAAATCCGACAGATTATGCAGAATAGCTATTTTGTCATTCCGCATCAGGCAGAGCTGCTGAAAGGGTTTGAACGGATTAAGGAAATCCGGCGGATGCTTTACAGTGAGCCATTTGCTGTGACACCAGATTTGATTGAAGCGAAAGCCATGGCAACCAATGCGTATTTGATTTTGAAGGAAGTTTTGTAAATTCATAAGAACATATTATTTCATAAGTTTTGCCCGACGAATGTCAAATGAAAAAGTTTTTCGGTGCAGCAGTTTTTCAAAAATGCTGCCGGGGAATTTTAAGGGGCGAGTAGCCCCTTATTTTTTGCAAAGCAAAAATAGAAAAATGGACTTGAATGCAAAATGAAAAGACGTTTTGCCCACTCCTCAAAAACAAAAGGATTTCAGAAACGAAAATTTTGTTGCAGTGAGCAGCGTAATGCAGTCGCATAGAGTGGGCAAAACGGACACAGGCAGACAGCGAAGCAATTCTGCCGGATGGTTCGGACAAGGCTTCTCTAAGAAACAGAAATAAAAAACATCTGTGGCATGACTGCTTACATTTTAACATATCCAAAAAGGAGGTACTTCCACATGATTTTACAGCCATTTTACATTGACAAAATCATTACGACAGCACTGGAAGAGGATATTCACTATGTCGATGTCACCACCGATTATCTGCTGGATGACAGCCATACATCCGAGGCATATTATCTTGCCAAGGACAGCGGTGTGCTGTGCGGCATTGACATTGCAAAGCGGGTCTTTGAACTGGCAGGCGGCAATGTGGAGATGAAAATTCTCAAGAAGGACGGCGAAACCGTTGAGAAGGGCGACATTCTTGCCATGATGAAGGGCAGTACCCGCACGCTCCTTAAAGGGGAACGAACTGCTTTGAATATCTTGCAGCACATGAGTGGCATTGCAACGGCAACAGCAGAATGTGTGGCACTGGTTGCCGGTACACGGGCACAGATTACCGATACCAGAAAGACTCTGCCGGGTCTGCGGCAGCTGCAAAAGTATGCCGTGACAGTTGGCGGCGGAAAAAATCACCGATATAATCTGTCAGATGGTGCGATGCTGAAGGATAATCACATTGATGCCTATGGCAGCATTACAGGGGCTGTGCAGGCACTGCGGAAAAAGATTGGACACATGGTAAAAATTGAACTGGAAGTGCGGACACTGGCAGAATTGGAAGAAGCACTGGCAGCCGGTGTAGAGATTATCATGTTGGACAATATGAGCTGTGAAGAAATGCGAAAAGCCGTTGCGATGACAAATGGAAAGGTGCTGCTCGAAGCGTCCGGTAATGTGACGAAGGAAAATATCCGTGCCGTTGCAGAAACAGGCGTGGATATTATTTCACTGGGTGCGTTGACGCATTCTGTAAAGTGTTTTGATATTTCGATGCGGATTCAGACGGCGAAAGATTAAAACGCCGCAGGCGAACAGCGTAGCGTTTTCACAGAACGGTTCGGAAAAGGTTTCTCCCGATTGTTTCACGTGAAACAAACCAACCATATAATACAAACAATAATACAAACAGCCGCTGACCGACTTTGTTTCGGTCAGCGGCTATATTGTTGTTTTCAAAAGAAATTCTATTTTTTCTGTGGCGGGAAGACCAATGTAAACGTAATCCAGTGATCGGGTACGCTGTTGACTTCAATTTTAATCTTATGTGCTTCTGCCACACTCTTTGCAATCGAAAGTCCCAATCCATATCCGCCGGTTGCACGGGCACGGGAACTGTCACTGCGGTAAAATCGCTCAAAGATTTTTTCCGTTTCGTCTTCTCGCACGCCCTTACCGGTGTTGTAGACCTCTAACACGGCACGACCGCCCGTTTCTTCTTTCAGAGAAACCTTGATTTCGCCGTGTTCTGCACTGTATTTGAATGCATTGTCGATCAGAATGCCAATCATCCGTCGGATCTGTTCCGGATTGCCGTGGAAATATAAGTCTGGCTGCACCGTAATGAGAAATTGCTTCTGCTGTTCAAATGCCTGCGATTCAAATGGCAACGCCATCGTTTCCACCGCAGAACTCAGGTTGAACCGCTCTGCTGTATCCAGATTGTTGCTATATTCCATTTTGGTCAGAGCCATCATTTCATCTACCAGAACCCGCATGCGTTCTGTTTGCATTCGGATATAATCCAGCCATTTATTTTCTCCAATTTCATCCTGTAAAATATCCGCATTTGCAGAGATAATGGTTAGCGGTGTTTTCAGTTCATGTCCGGCATCTGAAATAAACTGTTTTTGTTTTTCAAAGGAAATCTGCATCGGCAGCATGGCTCGTTTGGTGATCATCATGGTGAGTAACAGGACAATGCTTTCCATCAGGATAAAGATGATAATGCTTACAATCATCAACTGCTGTAGAAAACTCAGATCTTTGGCACAATCTATAAAAGCAACAATGCTTCCCATTTGATAATCTTGTTCATGAAATTGAAGCGTATCAAATCGACCATCTTGTTTTTTGCTTTTTTGTACCTCCTCCACAAGAGCCTGTACCTCTTCCTCCGTGTAGTCATACCAGTCGGCATGAATGGTTTCTGTCAGGTTTCCGTTGGTATCCAGCACTGCCAGAAAGTAATCCGAAGAACTGTCTCCTTTTGGTGCAGGAGGTTCACTGTTCCATTTCTTTTGTGTAGCGGTTTGTGGGAATATGGAAATCGAAGCGTCCCACGGATGCGGATGCCACGGAAAATCATTTTCATATGGCGGTGGGTCTTCCCATGGCTCATCGTCTTCCTTGTTCGGATCATCGTCCTCCCACGGGGGTCTGGTTTCATTTGGAATGGTCTGCGGTTGCTTTACCGTAGTTTGTATGCTGGGACGTGTCAGTACAGATGGTTCGGTTTGCGTTGGTTTGGTTCCTGTTTTTTGTGGCTGGCTACTATTTTGTGGCTGCAATACAGTGGATTCTGGTGGTGCCGTTTCTGCTGCAACAATGGTTTCTGTTACCGTTGTAGTTGAATGGGAAGTGGTAATCTCTACGGTAGTCGTAACGGCTGTGGTCACAGTAAACGGGTCTGCTTCAGAGGGCTGATTGTCAGGTTGTGGGGTAGGCTTTGGCGTCCGCAGCCGAATTTCATTTTGTACCGCTTGTTCTAAAATGACTTTGTTTTGATTATAGGACATCAACGCCGGAATCACATTCAAGGCAATCATGGGCAGCAGCACGGCTCCTGTGAGAATGCACATGGTAAAGCAGATAAAATGGCGTCTTACATGTCGAATCATGTGTTTTGTTCCTCCAGAAAATAACCAATCCCTCTTGCCGTTTTAATAGAAATATTGGCATGGATGGACTGCAATTTTTTTCGCAGAAAAGAGATATAGACTTCAATGTTGTTATATTCGACATCACTCTCATAGCCCCAGATTTTCTCAATAAAGAATTCTTTAGAGACAATCTGTTTGGGGTTACTCATAAAAATTTCCATAATCTGATATTCTTTCAGACTGAGCTTCACTTCCTCCTGTCCATAGCTGAGGGTATAGCTTTGTGTGTCCAGGTGCAGGGCATGGAATTGCAGGCCGTTCACGGCGACTTCTCCGGTTCGTCTGGTCAGTGCACGGATACGGGCAAGCAGTTCACCGGTTACAAACGGTTTCGTCAGATAGTCATCTGCACCGCTGTCCAGACCTTTAATTTTGTCTGCAACATCGGACTTTGCCGTCAGAAGCAGAATTGGGGTAGAAATTTTCTGTTTCCGCAGCATCCGGAGGACAGAAATACCATCCAGAATGGGCAGCATGATATCCAGTATAATACAGTCATAAATCCCCGTGCTGGCATAGTGCAAACCGTCTTCGCCGTTATAGACGGTATCTACATGGTATTTATTGCGTTGCAGAATTTCTGCCAGTGCATCTGCAAGCTGTATTTCGTCTTCTACGATTAAAAGGTTCACCAAAAAGACCTCCCTTCTGATATTCCCTTTTAGCATAGCATTCAAACCTTAAAATAGACTGAATTCATGAA
>JAEDGE010000122.1 GCA_016297675.1 Oscillospiraceae bacterium | reverse complement strand
TCTCTCTCTAAAATCAAATTTGCCTTTCCATTTTTTAAGAAAACAAAAAGAAACAATTGACAACTGTACAAAAATGTGCTATAATTACGGGAATAATGAGAACAGAAAGGGATAGGATTATGAAATATTTAAAATGTTTTTTGCTTGCAAGTATGTTGCTGCTGGCGAGCGGTTGCAGCGAGGTCACAAATACATCACACACCTCGTCCGCACAAATTGATGTTGCAGATACAACAATAGTGAACATGGAAAAAAATGAAACAGCTACCAGTATTACAACAGAAATTGCAGAAGAAATCGGTACAGAAGCTGTTGCGACAGAAGGAAATACAGAATCCACCGATATGACTACAGCAGCGAAATGGACAGAAACGACTGCAAGCGGCACGAACAATATGGACAATTATGCTGACACAGCAGAGAATGATGCAGTGGTCGGAGATACCGGTTTGACAAAAGCAGAGTGGCTGGAAAAGGCACAAACCCTGTATGAAACGGCTGCAAAGTTGAATTTTCAGTATCTTTGTTCCAGTCAGATGTTTCAATATGATTTCTCTAATGTCCATCCAGAAGATGCAAATTGCTATCTGATTCCTGCTTACACCACGATCGAAGAGGCAACAAAGCCGTATTATGATGTATTCACGAAGAAAAGTCATGCCTCTGACTTTGAGGGCATTCTTCTGGAAAAAGACGGAAAGTTATATGGACGTGCTGGTGAACGTGGTGCAGATATTACCTATCAGGGTGCAAAAGTGACCACACTGACAGATATCACAGAAACCACTTTGACGTTTGAAGTTGCATTGACCTATGCAGAACCAGATGATGAAACCAATACTACTACGAAAACGAATACATTTACGCTTTATCAAGAAGATGGCGTTTGGAAAGTGGATACCTTTACAATGCCATATTAAATATAAGGAGCCTATAGAAAAGGACTGTTGTCGCAGAAAATGTGACACAGTCCTTTTTCACTGGGAAAAATAAATCAATAATGGCCACACGGCGAACAGCAGCCACAAAATAGGTTGCAGAGCAGGTTGTAAAGACAGCATTCTAAACAGCCGGTATCAAAAGAAGGTGCATAAGTTTGCTGCATTTTCTGATAGGAAAAGCCGTCATTTTGCAGTTGCTGTACCAGACGCTGATACTCTGGACGGCTTGGTTCCATTTGTGCAGCTGTTTTGGCGTGCTGTAATGCAATCTCCTGATTACCGGCACCGCTATTGGCGACAGCACTGACATAATACCACTGGGCATCCCGATTCTTGATGTCATTTAACACACGAATGGCTTCTGCAAAGCGATAATTTTGAATAAAATTGACCGCTGCCTGTAGATGAATGCTATCTTCATCCTGTGCATTGCTGGATTCTGTGTGAAAACCAGAAAATGCACCATTTGGATTGTGCCGTTCATCCATAATCTGCTGATAGGCTTGTTGAATTTGCTTGAACTTTTCTTCATATTCTGCGGCATGTGGCGAGTTGACATTGGCATCAGGGTGATACTTTCGGCTCAGTTTGCGGTATGCCTTTTTGATTTCTTCATCGGATGCCTCTTTGCTGACACCCAAAATTTCATAGGGATTTGACATGATCGTTCTCCTGCTTCTGCTGGTCGAAATCGTTCGGCACAGCGGTTTGATAGTCCTTTTGTTTGCGGAAAAATGGCTGCCAGATGCCGGCATATAAAATATTACGCAACAAATCTGCGTTCTGCAAAATCGGTAGCCGTTCAAATGCCGCCGCTGCTTCTGTTGCAGCGTGTTGTAAAAATTGTTTTACCATTTGATGAAAAGCCAATTCCGTTTCTGTTGCATTCCAAAACGGGTTATAATTGTGATGCTTTCGATCCTTTATTAGGTCATCATAGGCATCCATAATGTAAATAAAAGTGCCAAGATAATAGCCAATGTGATATAGTTCTGTTGCCCAGATGTCATTTTGGATGCAGAATCCTTCTCCCAATGCACGTCCGAAGCAGGCAGCTGGTAACAGCGGATTGGTTTCCTTTTGTAGTTCATAGTCTTTTAACTGCTGCATATTTTGAAGAATGGATTGGGATTTTTGCGGATACTGTTCACAAATATGACGATAAGCCTTCTGGAGCAAATGTGCCAATGCAGCACGAGAAATTTTGCGATTATCCTGCCAGTCATCCAAGCAATGCAGGTAGGAGAAAAACAGATGCATGTCGGCTGTGTAATCCATAATCGGGCTATGATAACCCCATTCTTTTTTGCCGATACCGTGTAGGCAGCGACGTTGACAGTTGGTTCCTGCTGGCTCATAGAGTGCATCCAGCAGCAATGAAAGAAAGGTAAAATCATAGCTTAGCGTCAGACGACTGACAAGATTGCAGCGTTTTTGCAGTGTATGACAAAGCCCACAGTAATGAGAGCGGTAAATGTCATATTCTCGAAACCGCAAATCTGGACGGTAAATTTGTACATAACCGTACATCTTTCTAATCTCCTTTTCATACTGGTAGTAGAAAGTGGATGTAAAATAGTATATCATAAATTGCAGAAGAAAAAAAGGGCTTTTATAAAATTTTACCGGATTTTCAAAAAAATCATTGGAATTGTCTTAATTTAAAAAAATGACTTGACACCGGATTCCATATCATGATACAATAAAAAGGAAAAGAACGAATCAAAGAAGAAAGAACGCTTTGCTTTTTGAAGTATGCGGATTTTTTTGTTTTGCAGGTGAATTTTCTCGTGAAAAGCAAATTGAAAAAAATTATGTGCGAATCCTCTTGTAAGTGCATAAAAAAAGTGCTATAATAAAAAAGAACGGGTTTGAACCTACAAAAAGATAATTCAAACAAGCGTCAAATGATAATGATTTTCATGGCAGTCTTGTATAATTGAAGTCACTGCCAGTATAAAGTGAGGGATCTTTGTGAAATTAGTTTCCATTGTTGTACCATGTTACAATGAAGAAAAAGTATTGCCGCTGTTTTATGCGGAAATTACAAAAGTAACAGGACAGATGCGGGAAAAGTATCCGGAACTGGATTTTGAATTTTTATTTATCAATGATGGTTCAAAAGACGGTACGTTGCAGGAATTCCGTAAGCTTGCAAAAATGGACAAGCGTGTTCGTTATGTTTCTTTTTCTCGAAATTTCGGAAAAGAAGCTGGTATGTATGCTGGCTTGCAGAATGCAAAGGGAGATTATGTTGTGATTATGGATGCTGATTTACAGCATCCACCAGCATTTTTGCCGGAAATGTATGAATACGTAAAAGATGGAGAATATGACTGTGCGACCACTCGCCGTGTCAGCCGGAAGGGTGAATCCAAAATTCGTTCTTGGTTTTCCAGAAAGTTTTATAAAATTATGAATCACATCTCGCAGACTGAAATTGTGGATGGTGCACAGGATTTTCGTTTTATGACACGGCAGATGGTAGATGCTATTTTGGAAATGAAAGAATACAACCGCTTTTCTAAGGGTATTTTCAGTTGGGTTGGATTCCGCACTCGTTACATTCCATATGAAAATGTAGAACGAGCTGCTGGCACGACATCTTGGTCGTTTAAATCGCTGTTTAAATATTCTTTGGAGGGTATTTTTGCATTTTCCACAGCACCGCTTGCATTGGCATCTTTGCTGGGAATTTTGAGTTGTCTGGTAGCCTTTATTATGATTCTTGCTGTTGTCATTAAATATCTGGCATTCGGCGATCCAGTACAGGGCTATGCCACTACAATTTGTGTGATTTTGCTGATAGGTGGTTTACAGCTTTTCTGTATTGGTATTTTGGGACAGTATCTTTCTAAGACCTATCTGGAAACAAAGAACCGACCAATTTATCTGGTACAAGAAACAGAGAAGGCAGTACAGACTGACGAAACAGAACCGTCAACACAGGAAAAGATGGATTGAATGAGCTGATTCTTCAGGAGGCATGCCAGCCTTATGCATAAAAAGGGAAAATGGTTGTTTGTAATTCTGCTTTGTTTGATTCTGTTTTTTACGGCAGCAGTGATTCGGTTTTATTCCAGACGAACAAATGCACCAGCTGAACAAGAGAAAACACCCTATGCAGATACGCAGACAAAGGAATCCTGTTCTATTTTTCAGGATGAAACCACTGGCTTATATGGACTTGCGGATGCAGACGGCAGGGTAATTGCAGCAGCGGAATGGAAAAAATTGTATTTCATTGGAGACAATGGTGTGGCAGCTGTCAAACAAATCGGATCAGAATTGGTAACCGGTGTATTGGATCAGGAAGGCAATGTGATTGTACCATTTGTCTATCAGGATCTTTCTTATGTCAATGAAGAAATTATTGTGGGTTGGCTGTTACATGAAGATCTGTACTTTTTGTATGATCGATCCTTTCATGATTTGACACCGTGTGCATGGAATGCCTATATTTTAAAAGATTCTCTATTGACGTTGCAGCGTGGAACGGATACTTTTGTTTATCAACAGACGGAGGATGGTATTGCACTGTGTTCATTTGATTTACAGCGTTCCATTCAGCGTCGTACTGTTACGATGCATTGTGAACAGCAGACAACTGCACAGTTATTCTCAGTAGAAGAATGGAGTTTACTGGGAGATACATTGAGTACATTTTTAAAAGCTTATCAGCGAAATGACGAGGAAGATGCATCTGTTTTTTTATCTGCTGATGCAAAAGCACAGCTACAGCAGCTGCTGGAAAAGGATGCAGCAGAAAAGTGGTTGGCAGACTGGCAGGATTCCATTGAGATTACCAGTCAAACGGACATACTTGGCACAACTGTTTATTGTGCTGTTACCGTAGAGCGGGAAACAGAATCCGCTGTGTTACAGGTTGCGTTTCAAATGAGCACCGCAGCCGGAACATTACAGATTACAGGCTTGCAGATTCAGCAGGAAACACAGAAAACAGAAGCATCTACGGATATGACGGATTCTGCGGATACTGTCGGCATTGTAATAGATTGATGGATGGGTGGAACCTTAGTGATTCCCCACTGTTACGGAGATAATGCACAGAACTGTATTTGTTGTTCTATATCATGTTATCTGCGTGGATTGAAATCAGAAAAGAGGTTTGATGATGAGTAAGAAAGTTGCAATAATCATGGGAAGCGACAGCGATTTACCAGTTGTAAAGGCTGCCATTTCAGAATTGAAGGCATTTGGTGTGCCGTGTGAGGTGCATGTGATGTCTGCACATCGTACACCAGAACTGGTTGCAGATTTTGCAGTACATGCAAAGGAAAATGGATTCGGTGTGATCATTGCCGCAGCTGGGAAAGCAGCACATCTTGCCGGCGTCATTGCTGGACATACCACTCTGCCGGTGATCGGTATTCCGATTAAATCCTCTACATTGGATGGATTGGATGCTCTGCTGGCAACCGTACAGATGCCGACTGGTATTCCAGTTGCAACAGTTGCAATCGACGGTGCTGCCAATGCAGCGATTCTTGCTGTACAGATGCTGGCACTTTCGGATGAGGCACTGGCAGAACAGCTGGTACAGCGGAAGAAAACAATGGCAGAAGGCGTTGTGGAGAAGG
>JAEDGE010000007.1 GCA_016297675.1 Oscillospiraceae bacterium | reverse complement strand
AATTCCCCAAAATCACAAAACAACACCGCAGTTTCCTCACGGAATGCTGCGGTGTTTCTATGATGCCTTTTCAACTTTACTTATCCGTAAATAATCTTCTGGGCAGCAGAGACAATGATATCTGCACAAAGTGGAATGCCCAGTATCCCACTGTTCAGACAAAGCGTGTAATTCTCCTTGTCATACCAGTTTCCACCTGTGTTAATGCTGTAAAACGTCTCTCTTCTCCGGTCTGACTTCCGCAGAGTCGCTTCTGCTCTTCTCGGGTCAACGGCATATTCTGATACCGCACGGTTCACACGAGATTCCTGATCTGCATAAATAAAGGCACTCATCATATGTTCCATATCCCGCAGAATGTAACTCGCACAGCGTCCTACAATCACACAGTCACTCTTCTCTGCCAATTCCTTGATAATATTTGTCTCAATGATGTATACCTTATCAGACAGTGGCAAGTTTTCTTGAATGGAACGGGTCGGATTGGAAGACAGCATTAAAGTGTATAGAAAACTCTTCGGTGCTGCTTCTTCTGCACTCGCCAGATAATCCACGGACACTCCACACCGTTCTGATGCCATTTCCAAAATCTCACGGTTGTAAAACGGAATGCCGAGTTGTTTTGCAACCAGCTCTCCGATTTCCCGACCGCCGCTTGCATATTCTCTTTCAATAGTGATAATTCGATTGCTCATGTTCATGGCCTCCTTCTGCCGTTTTTTCTTCCGTTTCATTATACCATATTTTCAGCACAAACGATGTCATTCTTTGTAGATTTTTCAAAAAATCTACTTTTTTCACAACGATTCAAAAATTATTTTGTGCAATATTTACACATTTCTCACAATGCCTGCATCATTGCTTCTATGATAGACGGCGCATACCAAGTCAAATTTTTTCGGTTCAACAGACCAAATTCTTTTTCTGTTCCGTTGTCCCAAACAAAGCAGGTAATGCCGTGTGCTTTTGCACTCTTCACATAATATGCATAATAGTTTGCCCGTATGCTGGTATTATTCTTATTCACTGCACCAAACTCATCCAACAGCACCGGAATCCCTTTCTTGATAAAGGTGTCTGCAAGGTACTGGAAATTGCTGTCCAGTTCCTGTTTATCTGCTTCGCTGCCCCAGTCAGAACGGTCATCATCGGTTCCGCAGAAATCCCACGGAGCGTAGCTGTGAATGGACACGGCAATGTGGTCATCCGCCGGCACTTTTACGGCACTGACTGCCTCTTTGGTAATCGACTGTGCATGAGAGGTGACAATCAGAGTACGGTCAGCATTCAAGCCGCCCGTTGCCCGAACGGTATCCACAAACGCCTGAAACAGCTGGTTAATCACATCCCGTTCCTCCGGTGTACCACCACTCCATTCCGTAGAAGAACCAATTACACGCGGTTCATTCATGCCCTCGAACACCAAATGATGGTCATAATCTGCAAACCGTTCACTCAACTGCTGCCAGATGGCGGTCAGCGTTTCTGTAACTTCTGCCTGTTCACTATAAGTGGGGTGCAGCCAGATGGCATCATCATGATGGACATTCAAAATAACATACAAGTCATCGTCCATTGCATAATCCACTATTTCCTGCACTCTGTCCAAGTAAGCCGCTTCAATCACATGGTCAGAAGAGAGATGTTCCCCCCAAGTAACTGGAATCCGCACGGCATTAAAACCAGCTGCTTTGACCGTATCAATCATTGCCTTTGTAGTCTTCGGATTGCCCCAGCCAGTTTCATTGTCACTGCTGTCCGTGTCAAAGCTGTCCAACGTATTGCCTAAGTTCCAGCCAATTTTCATATCTGCCACAATCTCCGAAGAGGTCATTTGGTTGACCTGCTCCGAGGAAACCGCAGCGTTACCCACCTGCTTTACCTCGCCGGCTTCTGACTGGTCAACTGGTGTTGCTTCTGTCTTAGTTGAAACGCCAGTACCGTTACTGTAACGAACAGAAACCTTGTCCAGTGTCACCTGTGCCTGATCACTCCACCAGTAGCCCAGCATGATTTCTCCATCTGTATCCAGATACGCTTTCACCTCATCGGGAACGATCCATGTGAGAGAAACGCTGGAATCCTGTGTAAAAGCCACGATATTGCCAGTCTGATACCAATTTTTATCGGTTTCTGCCGGACAGCCGCTCTTCAGGGAAACGCCAAATGCTCCGGTAAACTTACCCAGTGCCCCACTGCTGCTGATGTCAAATGTCACCGTTTGCAGCGTGTCACCTTCTCCAATCCAGTCGGAAAGCGGCAATTTTACCTGCTTATCCGTATCACTGCTATAATTCAGTGTGGCAGCGGGACTGGTTTCTGCTGTGCCGTCTACCGGAATTTCTGCAGTTCTGGTATAGGTGCAGACAATGCTGCTCAGCTTCACCTGCTGCAATTCGCTCCACCAATAGCCAATCAGTATCTTGCCATCTGCATCCACATCGGCTGCTACATCGGTCGGCACATTCCATGTAATTTCTGCATATGCCCCATTGACACGCTGCTCAAAGTCATCCGACTGATACCAGCCTTTGTCGGTTGCGGTTGGACTGTCTTCCTTGACAGAAATACCGCATCCACCCTTATAATTGACCATATCCGATGTTCCGTCTGGAGCATAGAAAATAAAGGTAAAGGACTGAATTACATCGCCATCCTGTATAAAATCTGCCAAATCGTGTTTATACGTATTTTCTCCATCTCTGTCCAGCAGTATGTTCAAATCTGTCACTTCTGCACCCAATGTACTCGAAACCGTTTCCATTGGGCTGATATGCGTAGTGGTGGTTTCGACAGCTTCTGTTGTTTCTACTGCGGTAGTTTCGGCTTCTGTTTTTGCCTCTGTGGGGGCTTCTGTCGCAACGGTGGTGGAAACAGCAGAAGAAGGACTGCTCTCTTCGTCCTTGCTGCTACATCCAGAAAATGCTGTCACTGCCAGCAAACCTGCCAGCAGACAGGAAATGATTTGTTTTCCTTGATTGTTTTGCATGTGATCTCTTCCTTTCTTTGATTAAGACGCACTTGTCTGTGAGTCTGGTTCCCGTTTCTTAAAGACAAACAATTTACTAAATGCATAGTTCACCAACAGAATGATGATCTGTGCTGCAATCGTCACAAGGTACTTGTTCCAACCGAGAATACTAATGCCCAGCACACTGATCCCCCAGTCTAAAAAGAAAGATGCTCCTCTTGCAGCATAAAAAGAGAGAAATTCTGTCCAAAATGCTTTCTTCGTCCGTGTTTTACTCTGAAAGACATACTTTTTATTGGTGAAAAATGCAAACGTCACGGCACAAATCCACGAGAATGCGGTACAGAAGGTGACAGAAAGCTTCCCCTCTCCTAAAAAATACATCGGCACCAGTTTGGTTACCATAGAAACTACAGTGGTCAAAGCCCCATAAAAGCAGTACAGCAACCCCTTTTCATATTTAAAATAAATATTCTGAATGGGCTTCGGCATGTGTTTTACCACCCATAAAATCAACTGATTCATAAAATTTGTTTCCCGCCTTTCTAAAAAATTTAATATTTTTTCTATCTTTTCCCTTGCTTATTTGCAGAAAATGTGGTACGATATTGTCATACATTTTATCAAAAATACGGAGGATATTATGATTGTCGTTTTACTGATTCTGCTGGTACTGTCCGGTCTGTTTTCCAGTTCGGAAACCGCATTTGCCAGCGTCAACAAAATCCGACTCAAGGCAATGGCAGACCAAGGAGACAAACGTGCCGAAACGGCTCTCAGAGTTTCTGAACGCTACGAAGACGCTCTGACCGCCATTCTGGTCGGCAACAATATTGCCAACATCGGCTCTTCTTCTTTGGCAACCGTCCTGTTCACGCAGTGGGTCGGCGATATGGGACCTGCTGTTGCAACTGTTGTCATGACCCTTCTGGTGTTGACCTTTTGCGAAGTCCTGCCGAAATCCTATGCGAAATCCCATGCGGAATCGCTGGCACTGCATTTTGCGGCAGCTCTGTCCGGTTTTACAAAACTCATGACTCCATTTGTCAAGATTTTCGACTTGATGTCCAAGGCATTCCGTCCCAAAACAGAATCCCCCAGTGTCACAGAAGACGAGTTGAAATATATCATTGATGAAATCGAAGAAGAGGGCGTACTGGAGGAACAGGAAAGCGACCTGGTCTTATCTGCCCTGCAATTTGACGAAACTACAGTCAATGAAATCCTGATTCCAAGAGTGAAGATTGTCGGTGTTTCCAGCGAAGCCACGATGGACGAAATTTGTGATATGTTTCTGCACAGTCATTTTTCCCGTTTTCCGGTCTACGAAAAAAGCATGGACAACATCATCGGCATGATTACCAGTCGAGATTTCTTCCGTCTGGAACATGGTATGTTCCACTCAGTTTCTGAAATCCTACAAGATGTCATCTATATTCCTGCCACGAAACCCATCAGCGACAGCCTGAAGGAAATGCAGCGTTCCAAAACCCATATGGCAGTTATCGTAGACCAATATGGCGGTACTAAGGGCATTGTGACACTGGAAGACATCATTGAAGAACTGGTCGGTGATATCTATGATGAAAGCGATGAAATTGTACATGAATTTGTCCGCACTGAGCCACATTGCTATACCATTGTAGGAACATTCAGCATCAGCGATATGCGGGATGCTCTGGATGAAGAAGACATTCCCGCTCAGATGCCGGAGGCAGCTTCCACTTCTGTGGGCGGTTGGGTAACGGAACTGCTTGGACATATTCCGGAAGTCGGAGAAACGGTACAGGTAGAAACTTTCCTGTTTAAAGTACTGGAAACAGATAATCAATCTGTTACAAAGATTGCTCTGCAAGTCCTACCGGCAGACGAACCGGAAACTACATAGGGAAATCATTACAAATAGAACAAATTGCGAACTCCACAATCAAAATAGAACAGGCTTCCGCAAATACAGCGGTTGCCTGTTTTTTTATTTTTTCTTGTATTTCAACAAAATCAAAGCCGTCAATACCGTAGCAGCAATCGCAACCACCGTTGGAAACCAAGTATGTTCTGCAAAGGGTAAATCCAACGTATTCATGCCATAAAAGCTAAATACCATCGTAGGAATCGCCAGAATAATCGTGACAATCGTCAACTGCCACATCACAATGTTCACATTATTGGAAATCACAGAGCTGCACGCATCTACCATATTCGCAAGAATGCTGGAGTAAATACTTGCCATTTCCTCTGCCTGTTTCAGCTCAATTAAAACATCTTCCAGCAAATCCTGATCGTCCTCATAGAGTTTAATCAGTTTGCCACGCAAAATTTTATTCATAGTAGCATCGTTTGCCTTGAGAGAGGTGGAAAAATAGACCAGTGATTTTTCCAGCTCCATCATTTGCAGCAACTGCTTATTTTTCACTGCTTTGTGCAGTTCCCGTTCCAGTGCATTCGATGCCTTGTCAATTTGCTTCAGGTAAATCAGATAAGTGGAAGTCAACTGCATAATCAAACGCAATACAAATTGTGTACGAAAACTGGTCTGTACATTCCGTAAACGACCATCCACGATATCTTCCAGTACTTTATTCTCCCGCAGAGAAATCGTAAACACCAACTGATCTTTAATGATAATACTCATCGGCATCGTATAGAAAACAATGGTATCATTTTTCTGAATTTCAGATACAGCTGTGTCTACAATGATTAGCGTTTGCGTATCTTCTCGTTCCACACGAGAGGATTCCTCTTCATCCAGTGCAGATTTGATAAAATCGCTATCCAAACCAAAGTCTTCTATCAGCATTTTGCGTTCCTGTGCCGTTGGGTCAATGACAGAAACCCAACAGCCAGCTTCCGGTGCATTGCACGAAATCAAACGATTTTGTATGGTTTTGTAGTAGGAAATCAAAATTGTCCCGCCTTTCTGCAAAGACGGAACCTATGCTGCGTGCTCCCTCTTTGCAATGTTATTGTTGTGTGATAAGCCATCGTCGGGGATAGGGATCCGCTCGCATACGTTTTCCTCCATTCTATTTTTTTGATTGGGCTGACAACACCCTTTTTATTATAGCAAATTTCTACTGAAATAGCAAGGGCGGAATTTGTTTTTTTACCGGATTTTCACCAAACAATATGGATCACAAAACAAAAAACAGATACTACAAGAGCATCTGTTTTTCTAAAAAAATATAGAATATATCGCATGATTAAAAAACCATTTTCTGATCATTTCTGATTTTACAGCTTGTTTTCCTCTGCCGGTTCTTCCTCCCGATTAGAGAAAACCGCCTCCAGCACTTTGCCATAAAAATTCGCCGGATTCCGCATAATCTGTGTCCCAAGATATTTTGCCTGCTTCAAATCTGGTGCATATAGCTTCAGATCCATCAGATCACTCTGCAAGTCCAGATACCGCACCTGTACATGATAGCCTTTTTTCAACGGCAAATAGGAAATTTTCACTTCTTCTCGACGTTTCTGCCGCTTGAAATATTGCTTTGCTTCTAAGACAATTTTATCCCGATAAGGTTTTGCCACAAATTCTTTCAGCTGTTTCGCACACTCCACACCGGTTTCTGTCAGGTAAAACCAGTCATGTCCATCCGCATCCTGTTTCAGTAAAAGCGAACCGTTTTTTTGCAGGTAGGTAATGGCTTCCTGATAGAAAAAATAATTGATGATGTCCGTCCCCACTGCAATATCATACAGTTGTGTCGGGGAAACCGGCTTGTCCAGCTGTTCCAGCAGACAACAAATTAAAATATTTGCCATATGCGTATCCATCAGCGGTGGCGTTGCAATCTGCGACATTTTCAATAAATTTTCATCCTGCATCAACGATTCCCTCCCCTACAAAAATTTAGAAATGCGGATAATCCATCATATGCGACAGCAGTGCAATATTTACAGCAGCCTCTACACATGGCACAGCTCTCGGTACAATACAAGGGTCATGTCTGCCATGAACCTGTAAAATTTCATTTGTTTTGGCACGAAAATCCACGGTTTCCTGCGGTTTTGCAATGGATGCGGTTGGTTTGATTGCCACACGCATCATAATTGGCATACCGGAAGAAATACCGCCTAAAATGCCACCGTGATGATTGGTTTTTGTCATCACATGTCCGTTTTCATCAATATAAAATGGGTCATTGTTCTGGCTGCCAACCATCTCTGCCACCTGAAAACCAGCACCAAACTCCAATCCCTTTACAGCGGGAATGCCGAAAACCAACTGTGCTATTGTGTTTTCCAATCCCTGAAACATCGGAGAACCCACACCAGCCGGCATATTCACTACGGCACATTCAATCAAACCGCCCAGTGATTCGCCGCCCTTTCTGGCGTTACGAATGTCTTCCTGCATCTTTTCGCCCTGTGCATCATTGATGACAGGAAAGGATTTTTCCCGTACTGCCAGAATATCGATTCTGGATACCTTTGTTTCTGAAAAAGCATCGTCTTCTATACCATGAATGGCTGCAATATGTGCCCCTGTATAAATGCCACGCCGCTCCAGAATCTGTCCGCAAACCGCACCTGCAAAACAAAGCGGTGCCGTCAGTCTGCCAGAAAAATGTCCGCCGCCTCGTACATCCTGAAAGCCACGGTACCGCATCGCACCTGTATAATCGGCATGTCCCGGACGAGGCAGCCGTTCCAGATTGCTATAATCTTTTGAGCGAGTATCGGTATTCTGAATCATCGCACAGAGTGGCACACCCGTTGTCCGGTTGTTCAGCATGCCGGACTGTACCTGTGGCAAATCCTTTTCGCTTCTTGGTGTGGTGGTTCCGTCTTTTTTCGGAGCCCGTCTTGCCATAAACTGCAAAACTTTCTCCATATCAATATACTCCCCCGGCGGTAAATTGTCAATTACGACACCAATGGACGGACCATGCGACTCCCCAAAAATGGAAATGGAAATCCGGTTATTCCAAAACGATGACATGAGCATTTCCTCCTAATCGATTATAGTCTTCATAAAACTGCGGATACGATTTTTCTACGCACTCGCCGCCCTCAATCACAACGGGAGCAGTACATCTGGTTGCCGCAATGGCAGCACACATGGCAATCCGATGATCTCCATAGCTATCAATCCTGCCGCCCTGTAGCCGTTCGACTGGCTGAATCTGCAAGCCGTCCTCAAAGGGCGTAACATTGCCGCCGAGCCGATTCAACAGTTCCGCAGTGGCAAGCAGTCGGTCACTTTCCTTGATTTTTAAACGAGCTGCCCCACGGATAACAGATGGCTGTGTGCCAAATGTCGCCAGCACTGCCAGAATGGGTACCAAATCTGGAATATCGGTGGCATCTATCTGTATTCCTGCCGGTTTGTGATTACACTTATTATACCACATCTTTTCTGCAATTTCAATGATGATTTTATCGCCCTGTACGCTGTCTGGATTCAGATTCGACATGGTAATGTGATTCCCGATGGCATTCGCCACTGCAAAAAAGGCTGCCTGCGAATAGTCTCCCTCCACTGCACCATCGTAAGCATGTGCAGTCTGACCGCCTGCGATATGATAGCCGTTTTCTGTTTCCGTTACACAAAGTCCAAACTGCTGCATACAAGCAATCGTCAAATTCACATACGGTTTGGATTGCAGTGGGGACAGCATCACAATATCGGAATCCCCTTTCAGCAACGGCAGAGCAAACAGCAGTCCGGTGACATACTGGGAAGAAACATCCCCTTCTAAATAATATGTTCCGCTTTGCAACTGTCCGTGTATCGTGAACGGCATGGTATTGGCATAATCAAATGTAATCCCATTGCTGGAAAGCTCCCGTACATAAGCAGTAATCGGACGCTGTGGCAGCCTACCCTGTCCGTGAAAGGTTGCAGTTACCCCAAGGGCTGCGGCAACCGGAATCAGAAACCGCAGAGTCGATCCGCTTTCACAGCAGTCGATTTCTGCTGCCTTTGCAGTGGCTGTACCACCGATACCCGTAACGGTAACGGTACTGCCGTCTGTATGGAACACAGCACCCAGTGCAGACAGTGCCTCCATTGTGGCGGTAATATCTTTGGAGAAGCTGACCTTCTCAATCACAGAAGTTCCCTCTGCCAGTGCGGCACAAATCAGCATCCGGTGCGTCATACTCTTCGAGGCTGGAATGGAAACGGTTCCGCTGAGGATCCGTGGGTCTACCTGAATATTCATGCATTTCCCTCCATCCATGCTGCAAAATCTGTTACAGAAGCGGTGCGGATTTCTGCTTTTCCAGCAGTTTCACAGACAATATATCGCAGTTGGCTGCCGGCACGCTTCTTATCTACCCCACAGAACGGCAGCAGTTCTGCCATTGGAACAGGAACGGAGGTCGGCAGATGATATGCCTCCAAACAAGCTTTCAAAGCGGCAGTCTGCTCCGGTGAACAGGTTTTCTCTGCCATCAAGCACATGCCAATGGCAACTGCACTGCCGTGCGAATAGGTTTCATAGTGATAATAGCCCTCAATTGCATGTCCAAGTGTGTGCCCATAGTTGAGAATCATGCGTTCTCCAGTGTCAAACTCGTCTGCTTCCACCACATCCCGCTTGATGGAAATGCAGGTACAGATGACCTCTTCCAAAACAGAAAAAATATTCTCCTGTGTATGAGCTGCCAACAGTTCAAACAGCTTTGCATCTCGAATCATTCCATACTTGACCACTTCCCCCATGCCGTCTGAGAAAATCGCAGGTGGCAGAGTTTGCAAGGTATTGGGGTCACAAAGCACGCAGACCGGCTGTTTAAATGCCCCGACTAAGTTTTTTCCGCCCTTCAAGTCAATGGCAGTCTTTCCGCCAACGGAAGAATCCACCTGTGCCAACAGCGTGGTGGGAATCTGGATGAAATCCATACCACGCAGATAGGTAGCTGCTGCAAAACCAGCAAGATCGCCGACGACACCGCCGCCAAGAGCGATAATGGCATCCGTTCGGGTAAATTGCTTTTCACACAAAAAGTCATAGACATCTAATAAGGTCTTAGCACATTTAGAGGCTTCGCCATTTGGAAACACAAATCGTTCTGTCCGGAAACCGGCTTTCTGCAAGGAGGATAAAACTGCATCGCTATAGAGCTTCTGCACAATATCATCTGTAATCACTGCCACAGAAGCTGCTTTTGTGTTCTGCCGGATATAGCTGCCGCAGTCGGAAAGCAAGCCGTTCTGCACATAAATGGGATAAGTATGACTGGCATGTACCGTTATTGTTTTCATGGTATCTCTCTTTTCCGCACTGTTGTATGCACTTATTTTTCTTTATTATACCGTTTTTCCGTTCGCCTGTCAACAAGCGATGTCTGTTGAAATAGAAATTTCCTTTCCTGATCCTGAAATCCAACCAATAATAAATCAGGCTGACAGATTTCCTGCCAGCCTGATGATACTTGTACATTTTACTGTTACATGTAATTATTCTGCATCACTGCTTTCTGCATATTTTGCAGAAAGTTCGGAAATCGTGCCGTCCTCCAGCATCTTATCCAGAGAAGCATTGATCTTGTCCAGCAGTTCTGTATTCCCTTTCTTTACTGCAATCCCATACTGCTCTGCGGCAAATGCATCATTGTCTTCTACGATCTTCAGACCTTCGTTATCCTTGACATACTTTTCTGCGGTTGCAGAGTCAATGACAACAACATCACACTTTCCGTTTGTCAATTCCATAATGGCTTCCGTGCCCTTCTTAAAGGACTGGTATGCATATCCCATCTCATTGACACAAGTTTCACCAGTAAAGCCCTGCAATACTACAATTTTCTTATCTGCCATATCAGAAGCCTTCTGAATATCAGAATCTTCTTTGACAATCATAACCTGCTTTGCCGTGTAGTATGGGGTGGAAAAGTCAACAGCTTCTTTCTTTTCGTCTGTGATGGTCATACCAGCAATGACAGCATCTACCTGTCCGTTCTCCAGTGCCAACAGCAGAGAATCAAATTCCATATTTTCGATCTGCACTTCGCAGGCATTGTCCTCGCCAATTTCCTTTGCGATTGCCATATCAATGCCATCAAATTCCCCAATGACACCCTTAGCAGTCACATATTCAAACGGCGGAAATTCTGCATTGGTACCAAATGTAATCGTACCATCATCCTTTTTCTCTCCACAAGCGACCAGCACTGCCAACATCATTACAGATGCCAACACCAATGATACAATTTTTGTCCATTTCTTCATGACATTCTCTCCTTTATAAAAAATAATTTTTACCACAAATAAATATTTTCTTTTATCCAGCATATCCTGTAATCTGGAATGAAAATGGTCCCTGCTGGGAAGTATCTTGTGCAAGTGTGGTGATCGTTCCTGATATTGTTACAGAACCTTCTGTACATCCAGTAACTTTTATTGTTTCAGCTGCCACAGTCCCCCACATGGAAACACCTTCAACCGTTGCTGTTCCATTATCTGCACGCACACTATTCACTACAAGTATCTCATGAGCAGCCGTCTTAATTCCAAGCTGATTTGCTAAATCATAAACATTAAAGCTGACAGTATAGGTTGCCTTTACCAACTTTTCTCCACTCGTTTCGCCACACCTACTACATGTCTTTGGAGCAGTGTATGTAGCTGCAATCCAATCGTGACCAAGTGCCTCTCCACTTGTTTCTCCACAAGAAGTACATGTTTTGGGTTCTGTACATGTGGCATCTTTCCATTTATGGTCTGATTTTTCACCTTCCGTTTTGCCACATACAGAACATGTTTTCGGCGTTTTACAGTTTGCCTCAATCCAAGTATGTCCTGTTGCTTTTTGACCGATTTCTCCACAAACTGTACAAATCGCATCTTCTGTACATGTTATCTCCGTCCATTTATGACCAGTCGCTTTTTCTTTCACATCACCGCATCTGATACAAATCGCATCCTCTGTACAAGTTAATTCTGAATACGTATGTCCCAGTGCCTCACCCTTTGTTCTGCCGCACATTGTACATATTTGAGAACGAAGGCAATCAGCTTCTTTCCAATCATGTATACACAAAATATGTGTTCCAAACAAAATTCCGATTATACCCATTGCAGCAATCATAATTGCTCCTACAATGGCAAAAAGAATGATTATTTTTTCTTTCCCTCTATTTTTCTTTTGATCTGCTCCGCATTTTGAACAAAAAGCGGAACTATCTGATATCTCCTGTCCACATTTTCTGCAAATCATTTACTTTTTTCTCCACTGTACAATGTCACCATTTAAAGAACCTTGCTTAAAAACTGCTTGGTTCTCTCATTCTGTGGATGATTGAAAATTTCTTCTGGTGTTCCACTTTCCATGACAACCCCCTGATCCATGAACAGCACTCTGGTTGCTACTTCTCTTGCAAATCCCATTTCATGTGTGACAACGACCATCGTCATACCGGATCTTGCAAGATCTTTCATAACATCCAGCACTTCGCCGACCATTTCCGGATCCAGTGCAGAGGTTGGCTCATCAAACAGCATGATTTCTGGTTCCATCTCCAGTGCTCTTGCAATTGCAATCCGCTGCTTCTGTCCGCCGGAAAGCTGATTGGGATAGGCATCCGCTTTTTCTGCCAGACCGACCCGCTTCAGCAGACCTTTCCCCTTTTCCTTTGCTTGCTCCTTGGTCATCTTCTTGAGCAGAACGGGGGCAAGTGTCAGATTTTCCATGACGGTAAGATGCGGAAATAGATTAAACTGTTGAAATACCATGCCCATTTTCTGTCGAATGCGGTTGACATCCACCTTCGGAGCATTGATCTGCTCATCATCTACAAAGATTTTTCCCTCTGTCGGTGTTTCCAGTAAATTCAAACAGCGAAGGAATGTACTCTTTCCGGAACCAGACGGTCCAATGACAACGACCACTTCTCCTTCTTCAATATGTTCATCAATTCCAGTCAGCACTTTCAGATTTCCAAAATGCTTATGTAAATTTTCTACCCGAATCACAGTCATCCCTCCTTATCGGACTTCCGATTTTCTAAGTCGTTTTTCCAACAGTCCCAGCAAAATCGTCAGCAGCTTAATCATGACAAAATAAATCACAGCTGTTCCAATCAGCGGCATAAACGCCTCGTAGGTTGCTGTTTTGATAAAGTCACCTGCCTTTTGAATATCCACCAAGCCAACATACCCAACAATTGCGGTCTCCTTAATCAGCGTGATAAACTCATTGCAGAGTGCTGGAAAAATATTCTTAATCGCCTGCGGTACAACAATTTTTGTCATCGTCTGCCGACCATTCAAGCCAAGAGAACGCCCTGCTTCCACCTGTCCCTTATCTACGGAAAGAATACCGGCTCGAATCACCTCTGATACGTAAGCACCGGAATTGATTCCGAACGCAATGGCAGCAATGATCCATTTTGGCCAATGAACAGAAGCAAAGACAACAAAATAGATAATCATTAACTGGGTTACAGACGGTGTCCCACGGATAATATCTGTATAAATCTTACCAATCAGCCGCAGCCCCTTCTTATTGGAGAGATTGCAAAGGGCAATCAAAAAACCAATGAGCAGTCCAAATACCGCTGCCAAAAGCGAAACCCGTACCGTCACACCGATACCATCTATCAATAGCTGATAGCGATCTTCCTTAATAAAACATTTATAAAAGGTATCGCATAGGTCCTGAAACCACATAACACTACCCCTTTCTATGATTCTTGTGTAATGATTCGCTTTATTTTATCACAAAGCCAGAAAAAAATCAAGAGGATAATATGATATTTTCATGACAGCTGTATGACAGGTATTCGAAATTCGTATGATACGCCAATGAGAAAGGCAACAAATTCTTTCCCTTTAAAAGAAAAATGATTTGTGAAAAAACTGAAAAAACCTCTGGTAATTGATAAAAAGATATGGTATAATAAGAACGGATGCCTTTCTCCCGGCATCACATTCTATCAGAAAGGATGACATTATGCCTGTTTCTTATAGCAGAGTCCAGCTGACCGACTCCATCGGGTACTCGGAAATTCTGGACTCGAAATTAAAAACCAATACCATTTGCATTCAATTTTTTCAACCAATGAAAAAAGACATGGCAGCAAAAACCGCTCTTGCCTTTTCTCTGCTGTCTGTCAGCAATGCGAAGTATCCTTCTATGGAAGCCCTCGCAGAGAAAATAGATACCCTCTACGGAATGTCTCTTTCCTCTGGCGTTTCCAAGTTTGGTGACTTCCAGTCTCCCAGCATCACCATCAGCACCATCGCCGACCGATATGCTCTGCATCAGGAACCGCTATTGCAGGAAATGCTGGACATTCTTCTGACCTCTCTGCTCCAGCCCAACTGCAAAAACGGCTGTTTTACCGATTTTGAATTTCAGATCAAACAAAAAGATCTGCTCGACACCATTGAGGCAGAGATCAATGAAAAGCGTGCTTATGCCACTGCACAGGCTCTGGAAACCGCTTTTCAAAATGAACCGGCAGCACTCTCCTGCTATGGAAAAAAAGAAGATGTGGAACAGCTGGACACCCGCAACACTTACGAGGCATATTTACAGGTTCTGCATCATGCTCCAGCGGAAATTTACTTCGTTGGTGCAGAATCTGACCCCCGTGTCAAAGAAACGCTGTTGCACGCTTTGTCACAAATCGAACGTGTCGAGATTCCAGCCTGCCAGTTCCTCACCCCCAGTCCTGCCAAAGCAGAACCGGCAACCGTGATAGAACCACTGCCAGTGAATCAATCAAAAATGGTGCTTGCCCTGAAATCAGACTGCTCCAATCGCTACGCGATGCAAATGATGAACTATATTCTCGGCGGGATGCCATCCTCGAAACTGTTTGCCAATGTCAGAGAAACGCTCAGTCTCTGCTATTACTGCTCCAGTGCCTATCTGGCAGCAAAGCAGACCCTTGTCATCAGCAGCGGCGTAGAACATGACAATCTGGAAAAGGCAAAAACAGAAATCCTGCGGCAACTAACTGCCATTCAGGAGGGAAATATCACCGATACCGAATTAGAATCTGCAAAGATGAGCGTCTATAACACGCTGAACGGAATCGGCGATACGCCGACCTCCTATCTCTCTTGGTATCAGGGGTGTTACTATCGGAACGAATATCTGGAAATAGAGGAAACCCTGCGGCGTTACGAGGCTGTCACCAAAGAAGACATTCAAAACGCTGCCCGCAGTCTGGTACTGGATACCGTTTATATTATGGATACCAAAGAAGAGGAGGCGTAATATTATGGCAGAAACCAAAATCGAACGCATAACCTGTCCGCAAATCAGCGAACAGTACACCCATATTAAACACAAAAGCGGTCTTTCCATCTATGTCAGTGAAATGGAAGGGTTCAGTACAACAGAAGCTTTGTTTGGCACAAAATACGGTTCGATTAACACGCAGTTTAAAACCAAGCAGGAAAAAGATTTTTGCTGTGTGCCAGAAGGCATTGCACACTATTTGGAACACAAGCTCTTTGAGAATGAAGACTGTGATGTGTTCGACCTCTATGCGAAAACCGGTGCGAATGCCAACGCATTCACCTCTTTTGACAAAACCTGCTATCTGTTCAGCTGCTCCTCTCATTATCAGGAATCACTGGAAATTCTGCTTTCTTTCGTACAGTCACCCTATTTCACAGTAGAAAGTGTCCAGAAAGAACAGGGTATCATCGGACAGGAAATCAAAATGTGCAACGATGATCCAGGTTGGCGAATCTTTTTCAACATGCTGCAAGGCTTGTTCCACAAGCATCCTGTTAAAATTGATATTGCCGGTACTATCGAGAGCATTGCCCAGATTACACCGGAACTGCTCTACCGCTGCTACAACACATTCTATAATCTGCACAATATGGTGCTTTCTGTTGCCGGCAACTGCAAAGTGGAAGAAGTACTGGAATTGGCTGACAAGCTGCTGAAGCCATGCGAAGATATGCAACTGGAATGCATCTTTCCGGAAGAGCCAACGGAAATTGTACGGGCAGAAACCATTGATTTTGCACCAATCGGCACGACAATGTTTGTGCTTGGCTATAAATGCAAGCCGGCTTCCGGTTTGGAAAACCTGAAAAAAGAGCTGCTGGCAACACTGACCTTACAAGTTTTGACACACCTCACCTCCCCACTTTATCAGGGAATGCTGAAAGACCAGCTCATCAATGAAACCTTCTCCGTAGAGATTTTCAACGGCGATGATTTCTTTGTTGCCATGTTTGAGGGAGAATCCAGCGATCCGTATGCCGTACGGGAGCGGATTTTCGAGGCAATTGCTGATGCTGCAAAGAATGGTCTGGATGAGACTCTGTTTGAAAATAGCCGGAAAAATGCCTACGGCAAACTGATCCGAAAGTTCAACAACGTGGAATCTGTTGCCAATATGATGATCAATGCAGCTATGAGCAATGTGACTCCATTTGATATGGTCAATTTGCTCTCCAGTCTGACGATCGCAGAGGCAAATCGCTGGCTGCAAGAAGAACTGCTGCCGCAGCAGGCAACGCTTTCGATTATGAAAAATAAGGATTAAACAGAAAGGAGCGGGGTTCCGCTCCGGAATCCCGAAATACCAATATGTTAGCACAAAATGAAATTCAATTTCCAAAGCTCGGCATTGATCTGCATATTGACAGCACTGCTTTTTCGATCTTCGGGATTGATATTCAATGGTACGGGCTGCTCATCACCTGCGGACTGCTGCTTGCCATGCTGTATGCGTTTCGCAATATGCGTTCTTATGGGATTCATCCAGATCGGGCAATTGATGCCATCATCGGTGGCATTATTGGTGCGATTGTAGGAGCAAGAGCGTATTATGTCATTCTGGAATGGGACAGCTACGCCGGCGACTGGAAACGCATTTTCAATCTGCGTCTGGGCGGACTTGCCATTTACGGCGGACTAATCGGTGCATTGGTAGTTGGTTGCCTCATTGCCAAAATCCGAAAAGTACGGATACTGCCGCTATTGGATCTATGCGGTGCTGGTTTCCTGTTGGGGCAAGGTATCGGACGCTGGGGCAATTTTTTCAATCAGGAAGCGTTCGGCTGCAACACCAATTCTATTTTCGGTATGACAGGCGGACGCATTCAAAGCTGGATTTCTGATGTTTATCCCACCACAACTTTTTACCATAACTTTGGTGAAACATTGGATGCTGCCACACCGGTTCATCCATGTTTTCTATATGAATCTGTTTGGTGTCTGCTGGGCTTTGTATTACTGGCAATTTGCGGGAAAAAATGGAGAAAATTTGATGGACAAATTTTCCTGATGTATATTGGCTGGTACGGACTTGGCCGCTTCTTTATTGTGGGTCTGCGAGTAGACAGTCTGGTAATCGGCAATATGCGTATTTCCCAGATGATTGCAGCCATTTGTGTGGTAGTTTCTGTCATCCTGTTCATTGTCATCGGCGGACATGTGCGGCGTATGGGGGAGGATTATCAACTCTACTGCAACACAGACGACTGCAAGGCAATGATGGCGGAAATGGATGCCAAACACAACGAAGAAAAGAAAAAACAGACAACAGAAAAAAATCAGACAAAAACGGAAACCACTGATCCGTTATCCTTGCAAAAGGAAGAAACGGATGCATCTGCAACAGAACCGGAATCAGCAGAAGAAGAACCATCTACCGAAACCGATTCTGATTCCAATCACGAATAAACAAGGAGGACGTTCCATCATGGCAAAATTGATCAATGGAAAAATCGTATCCGTGAAAGTGCGAAACGAAATCAAAAAAGAAACGGAAGAGCTGCGGGAAAACCATGGTATTCATCCGGGGTTGGCAGTCATTCTCGTGGGAAATGACCCAGCATCACAGGTCTATGTCCGCAACAAACAGCGTGCCTGTGAAGAAGTCGGATTTCATCCGTTTGAATATCGTATGAATGAAAATACCACACAGGAACAGCTACTGGATCTCATCGGTGTGCTGAATAAGGACAACAAGGTCAACGGCATTCTGGTACAACTGCCGCTGCCGGAACACATTGATGAGCAAGCAGTCATTCATGCCATCTCTCCACTAAAGGATGTGGATGCATTCCATCCGGTCAATGTGGGAAAAATTATGATCGGAGACTATGATTTTCTCCCCTGCACACCAGCTGGCATTATGGAACTCATCGCCAGCACTGGTGTAGATATCTGCGGAAAACAATGCGTTGTGATTGGCAGAAGCAACATCGTGGGCAAGCCAATGGCAATGCTGCTGCTGCAAAAAAACGGAACGGTTACCATCTGCCATTCTCGCACCAAGAACCTCAAAGAAATCTGTGCGAATGCAGACATTCTGGTGGTTGCCATCGGAAAGCCGAAATTTGTAACTGCGGACATGGTAAAAGAGGGTGCAGTTGTCATTGATGTTGGTATCAATCGCATGGAAGATGGCAAGCTCTGCGGCGATGTAGACTTTGATGCAGTAGAACCAAAGGCAGGATACATCACACCTGTTCCGGGTGGTGTTGGTCCAATGACCATTGCAATGTTGATGAAGAACACGCTGCATGCTGCAAAATTGCAGCATGGTCTTGCATAATCCAAGTGCTCACAAATCCATAAAACAAAAAATGCAGTCCAAGTGGGCTGCATTTTTTATATGTTTTCAAAAAGAAAAAGCACTGTGGAATGAATCCGCAGTGCTTTTATTATACAGATTGTAATCTGATTATTCCTTAACACCGCCGAGGGCAACGCCACCAACGATGAAACGAGACAAGCAGACATAGATGAGAATGATCGGAATAACAGACAATGCAACCGCTGCATACTGTGCACCAAGGTCAATGTTCTTATCCTGACCCAGTACTTTCTGTACCATCATCGGCATGGTGATCATCTTGTCATTGGAGATCAAAATCATGTTCTGTGTATAGTAGTTGTTCCAGTTCTGTACAAATGCAAAGATTGCCTGTACTGCAATTGCCGGCTTCATCATCGGAAGGGCAATGGAAATAAAGGTTCTGAACTCACTGCATCCGTCAATTCTTGCAGCCTCTACAATGTCCAATGGGAAAGAGGACTTCATGTATTGACGCATATAGAATACAATCGCCGGAGCGGCAATTGCCGGTACAATCAACGGAATGAAAGAGTCTGCCAAGCCCAGTGTGCCAACCATGAACTGTACGAAACCGGTAGAAGTTACCTGAATCGGAATCATCATAACTGCCAGAATGAGCGTGTAAGCACCGTCCCGAACCTTGAACTGATAAACAGTCAAACCATAGGCTGTCATTGCAGAGAAGAATACGGTCAAAAGTGTAGAACCAGCTGCAATGATTAAGCTGTTCCGGTAACCAAGCCACAGATTCCACTGCGGAGACTGGGTGGTGATGTTCTTCATGTTCTCAACGAAGTTGCCACCCGGAATCAAAGAAACCGGAGACTGCAAGATGGCATTATGACCACGGCAGGCATTGACAATCATGATATAAAGCGGAACCAGACAGATCAATGTCAGCAAAATGCAGACAATAAAGCATCCAGCAGACTTCAAGTTTTGTATTGTTTTATAATTATCCTTTACGCCTACTTGTTCCATTAGTCAATTCCTCCCATCTTTGCCATTTTCTGCTCTCTCTTGTAAGCCTTTACAAGTTCCTTCCGTTCTTTCTTCTTCCGAGCCTCGTCAGCATCACGATTCATCCGGAATACGAGAATACCCAGAAGTGCTGTAATGATAAAGAGAATGATGGAAGCCGCACCGGCATAACCATACTGTACCTTATCCTCACTGGTACGGAAGTTCTTATAAACGAATACAGCAGCTGTTTCCAAATACTTGTTGAGGGTTTCCTTCTTGGTGTGGAAGAGGAACGGAATATCGAACATCTGCAAACCACCGATCATAGAAGTGATCAGGGTGTATACAACCATCGGTCGCAGCAACGGCAGTGTAACCTTGCGAAGCACCTGACCGCTGGTTGCACCATCGATTGCAGCCGCTTCAAACAAAGATGGGTTAATGCCCAAGATACCAGACATCATCATAATCATGGTATTACCAAACCACAACCATGTCTGGATGAACATAACGATTGCACGTGACCAGAATGCACTATCCTCAAACATATACGCTTGTCCACCGGATGACGTAATCAAACCGTTGACCAAACACATATTGGAGTTTGAGAAGAAACGCATGAACAAAGCTGCAACGGATACAGCTGTGATAATATTCGGCAGATACATAACAACCTTGAAGAAGCCCTGTCCCGGAATATGCAGCTTGGAATCTGTGAACCAAACAGCGAGAATCAAAGACAGGAGAATCTGCGGAATAAAGTTACCGACCCAGAGGATCAGTGTATTTCCAAAGTCGCGGAAGAATTCTTCATGAATCCGACGTGCTGAACGGTCATCGCCGCCGAACAGAAGCGTCTGGAAATTCTGCATTCCAACGAAGGTATCTCCCTCTGCACCGTTTCCGTATACACTCAAGATAAAGGTGTTGATCAGTGGCCAGATCTGGAAGAAAGCGTATACAATAAAAAATGGTGCAATGAAAATATATCCATACTTGGCGTAGCTGATTGATTTAATTCTTCTTTGTGCAGCTGATGCCATAAAACACACCCTCTCAAAAATTAAGTAAAATAGTAAGAAAAAATTAGTAAAAGAGAAATGACAAATATATGCCTACGGGATAGTTCTATCCCGTAGGCGATTATATTTCATCGTGTCAAATGTGGCTATATCAGCTTATTCAACAGTGATATCAGAAATTGCAGCAGCTACAGTATCGAGGAATTCGTTGTAGCAAGCTTCTTCGTCAGCCAGATCGCCCTTGCAGTAAGCAGTTACAGCATCCTGCAACTTGGTGTTGATGGTGCCGTCATACTGTGTAGCGATACCGTCCAGTGTGATTGCGTCAGCAGAATCATACAGAACGGAGAACTGATCCTGACCATCCTTGAACAGCGGGTTGGTGTGAGAACCATCTGCTACAACTTCCTTCATAACAGACTTGTTGTTTACGAAGTCGCTGTGGCTCTCGCAGTATTCCTTCATGGTAGCGTCATCAACAGTCATAGCCTTGATGAACTGACCAGCGAAGGTACCGTTATCGCAGTTCGGGTGTACGCACAGCCAAGAACCGCCCCAGAACCAGCCGGTCGGACCCTGTGTGATTGCATACAGACCATATGTAGAGCCGCCTTCGCCGCCCTCAGAAGATTCCAACTGACCGCCAGCTGCCAGAGACCAAGACGGGAAGAAGTAACCCATTGTAGCATTTGCCATTGCACCGTCAGACTGACCGATTGCATACCAGTCATCTGTCCACTGATCTACAGTGGTGATGTAGCCTGCATCGTAGTTGGTCTTAGCCATAGAAATGAAGTCACCCAGACAAGCCTTTGCGTTGTCAGCAGTGATGGTGCCATTCTGAACCCATGCAGAAGTTCTGTTACCAGCGGAGTAAGCTCTCCAAACGCCAGCCAGTGTGTCAGCCATAGCAGTCTTGTTGCCAGAAGCAGTGTAAACTTCAGCAGCTGTTGCCCAGAATGTATCCCAGTCAGCAACCTTAGCCTGCATATCTTTCGGAGAAGTTACGCCCAGGTACTGTTCAGCCAGGTCAGTTCTGTAGCAGTAACCGCCGGCAGCTGCCTGCCAAGAAGCACCCTTCAGAACGCCCTTGGTGTCCTTACCCATTGCTACAGTGTAGCCGTAAGCATCGCTGTACATATCTTCTGTGATACCAACGCCTTCCAGCGGAGCAGAGTATTCGTCGTTATTTTCATAAGACAGAACCCAGTCAGCGTCACAAACATACAGGTCAACGTCAGAACCAGAAGAGAAGTATGTCAGATACTGTTCCATAGCTTCTGTACCGTTGGAACCTACGTTCTGATAAGCAATCTTACCAGCCATATCCGGGTAAGCAGCTTCCACGATCGGGAACATTGCTTTCAGGTCGGTATCTGTCCAGCACAGAACAGTCAGGGTATCGCCAGTATCCGGCATAGAAACTGCACCCAGTTTTGTTGCAGCAGTTGCATCGCTGTCAGAAGACTCTTCAGAAGATTCTTCGCTGGATTCTTCAGCAGCAGTCGTAGCTTCTTCGCTGGACTCTTCAGCAGCAGTCGTAGCTTTTTCGCTGGACTCTTCAGCAGCAGTCGTAGCAGCTGTAGAGCTAGAATCCTTGTCCTCGCCGCAGCCTACGAATGCAGTAGCAGTCATAGCCAGAGCAGCCAGCAATGCCAAAGTTCTTGTTAATTTGTTCATTGGAAATTTCCTCCTTCAATATATTATTCTGTTCCGAATGGAGCAGAATAAGCAACAGGGTCATTTACCGCCTGTCCCCCATGGCCAGACGTGCATAAAAGCCCCTTTTGATAGATTTAATATACAACAATTTTCAGGGAATGTCAATGGTAAAAACGATTCTTTCATTTTTTTTGGGGATTTCAAACAAATTCAATACCGATTTTTTGTACAAGTCGAACAAAAAATAAAATGTTTTTCGTGAAAAGTTACAAAACGGTTAAAAGCTAATTGTGCAACCTTCAGAAAAAAGTGCCTTTCTTTTACATTGCATTTACATATAGATAATCTCGAATAGAAAGAAATAAAGTATCTGTCATTCCATCTGCATAGAGCAGTTCATAAACATTTTGAAAATACTGAATCAGCGTCCGCAATTGTACAATATTCTCTGCAATTGTCGGTGTAACGCCGGGCAATTTCTGAAAATCCGCAGCTGTTGCCGTATTGATATCCAACATAGGAATGGATTCAGTTGAAGGTTCTGTATTGAATTCCCCTATATCTGATATCTCGGGCTCAGAGAAAATCGGTTCTGTTTCACCTATTATAAATAGGTATGGAGAAACTTGTTCATAAATACCCGTTCCAATGCCATTCACCAGCATCAATTCTTCCAGATTAGAAAATCCACCCACCATCTCTCGATAGGATACAATCCGCTGTGCCAGAATGGAACCGATGCCAGGCAGTGTCTCCAATTCTTCTATATTAGCGGCATTCAAATCCAAAGGGTAAGAAATGACCACCGCCGACACTTCTTCCTGTTCCGGTTCAGCTGCCTGCATCTGCTGCACACTGGTTTGCTTGTGTGATGATGTTGCAATGGGATCTCTGGTAACTGTTGCTGTTTTCCTATCTGGAATGTTCTCTGTTGTTTCCCTCAACGCAACCTGTACAGTCGATGTTTGCTGAAATGGTTCCATCGCTACCGTGATCCAACGAATTGGCTCTGTTGCTTCTTTTTCCACAAACGGCTGCCCATCACGCAATAAAAAGAATGTGGAAACAACTATCATCATCATACTGCACAACGGCAAAAATTGTTTTCGTCTCATCTTATTCAAAATACAAAGAGGAAAGACAGCACAAACCTGTCCTTCCCCTTTTCTGTTTGATTCTATTGATCAGATTCTTGCAACGCCAGTGTCTCTTGCAGCCTGTGCAACCGCAGCAGCCACTGCTTCTGCAACGCCCTCTTCCAATGCACTTGGAATGATATATTCTGGAGACAGCTTTTCGTCTGTTACAAAGGATGCTATTGCCTTTGCAGCAGCAATTTTCATCGCATCATTGATTTCTTTCGCATGCACATCCAGTGCACCACGGAAAATACCCGGAAATGCCAGCACGTTATTAATCTGGTTCGGGAAGTCACTTCTGCCTGTACCAACGCAGTAAGCACCAGCTGCCAGTGCTTCTTCTGGCATAATCTCTGGTGTCGGATTTGCCATCGGGAACAGAACCGGATGGTCAGCCATGCTCTTCACCATTTCTGCTGTCACGCAATTTGGTGCAGAAACGCCAATGAAAACATCTGCACCCACCAGCACATCTGCCAGAGAACCAGCCTTATGCCCGCTGTTTGTAATCTTCGCCATCTGTTCCTTTTCCTTGTTCAAGCCTTCTCTGCCCTCATAAATGGCTCCCTTACGGTCACAGAGAATGACATGATGCGGATCCAGTCCCATTGCAATCAACAAACGGATAATTGCAATTCCAGCAGCACCAGCACCACTGGTGACAACTTTCACTTCCTTAAAGTTCTTGCCAGTCAGCTTGAGTGCATTCAGCATGGCTGCCAATGTGACAACAGCTGTCCCGTGCTGGTCATCATGGAAAATCGGAATATCGCAGCATGCCTTCAGCTTTTCCTCAATTTCAAAACAACGAGGAGCGGAAATATCCTCCAGATTGATTCCGCCAAAACTGCCTGCCAGCAGCCGAACGGTGTTGACAATCTCATCTACATCCTTAGAACGAATACAAAGTGGAATCGCATCAACCTTGCCAAACTGCTTAAACAGGGCACACTTTCCCTCCATAACTGGCATACCAGCCTCTGGACCAATATCGCCTAAGCCCAGTACTGCTGTACCGTCTGTAACAACCGCAACCAGATTGCCTCTTCTGGTCAGCTTATAGCTCAAATCGGTATCCTTCTGGATTTCCAGACATGGCTGTGCAACACCCGGTGTATAAGCCAAAGATAGGTCATCTGCTGTTTCCAGTGGTGCACGCAATGCAATTTCAAATTTGCCCTGCCATTCATAGTGCAATTTTAAAGACTCTTTTGCGTAATCCATTTTTTAAATTCCCTTCATTATAATTTATGATTGATTTCGACTGTTTTCCTTCTATTTTGCAGACTTTCCTGCAAAATACGGGCAGCAGCAAAATTGCCGCTGCCCGTATTATGGTCCACCTTGATTTGATTTTTATTCTGCCTTCATTGCATCAATGACTTCACGGAGTGCTGCACCACTCTTGCGAACTGCTTCCTCTTCTTCCGGCAGCAGCGGCGGTGTGATTTCCCGCTCAATACCGTTTGCACCAACCACACACGGCAAGCTCAGGCAAACATCCTTTACGCCGTACCGGCTGCCGTCCTGCAAAGTAGAAACCGTCAAAATCATCTTGGTATCTCTCAGGATGGCTTCTGCAATCTGGCTGACAGAAAGTGCGATTGCATAATAGGTTGCACCCTTACATTTAATGACTTCCGCACCACCAGCACGAACTTCCTGCTCAATTTGTTTCTTATCGCCCAGATTATCAACATGGGCACAATAATCATCAAACTTCATACCGTCAATAGAAGACAACGACCACGGAACCATGGAGGAATCACCGTGTTCACCAAATACATAGGCATGAATATTCTTAATATTCAGGTTTGCATGTTCTGCAAGACAAGTCCGCAGACGAGAGGAGTCCAGAACCGTACCAGAACCAAAAATATGCTTCGGATTCAAACCGGAAACCTGAATTGCCTCATAGGTCAATACGTCAACCGGATTGCTTACAATTACATAGCAAGCATTCGGTGCATATTTTACAATTTCCGGCATAACAGATGCCATAATCTTTGCATTGGTCTTGCACAGATCAATTCTGGTCTGACCCGGCTTTCTTGCAATACCAACTGTAATAATTACCAAATCAGAGTTCACAGCATCTGCATAGTCACCATCTTTGACATCGACTGCCGGACAGAATGCAGTACCCTGCATGATATCCATAGCTTCTCCCTTTGCCTTTGGCTTGTTGATATCTACCAGAAGCAATTCTGAACAAAGACCTTTAATCGCCAATGTAAATGCGATGGATGCACCGACATTGCCGGCACCAATCACGGTTACTTTTTTTCCTTTTTTCACCAAATCCACTTTCCATATCCTCCTAACACAGAATCGTTATACTTTGATCTCAAAACAAAATTTCTACACAGCAGCCCCTCAGAATTGTCCACTATGTATTGTCTTTTATTATAACATACCTGCGTCCATTTTGCAAGATGGGAAGTGATTTCTTTACATTTTTGTGATATTTCACAGAAAACCGCTGCATTTCAAAGAAAAAAGAAAGCAAAAAGACAATATCCAAAAAATCATCTGTTATTCACTTTGTTGGAAGAATAGCAGAAAAAAGTAAAGTACCCATCGACGTATACACCGATGGGTACTTTAGTAAGGGGATTTTTATGAAAAAAATTTTTAAGAAAGGATGCTTATATTATACCCTTTTCAAACAAATTTGTCAAGGGGTTTTGGAGTATTTTTGTTATTTTACACTTTTTCCGTTTTCTGTTCATTCTTATATTTTTTGCCTGTTGATAGACAACAAAAAAGTAAAGTACCCATCGACGTATACTTCGATGGGTACTTTAGTAAGGGGATTTTTATGAAAAAAATTTTAAGAAAGGATACTTATATTATAAGTGACAGAGTGCCATTTGTCAAGTACTTTTTTAAAGATTCACAAATTATTTACATTTTTATTTTGTCCCCTGATTTTCCGGCAGATGCACTTCCACCTTATGATATGGAATCTCAATGGCATTGGAATCAAATGCTTGCTTTGTCTGTTCCATCAGGTCGTAATAAACCGTCCAGTAATCGGTGCTTTTACACCAGACCCGCAGAAGCAGTTCTACTGCATCCGTACCATGATTTTGCACCAGAATCTCTGCTGCTGGCTCTGCCATGGTCAGCGGATGCCGCTGCACAACATCCAGCACCACCTTACGTGCTGTATCAAAATCCGA
>JAEDGE010000121.1 GCA_016297675.1 Oscillospiraceae bacterium | reverse complement strand
ATGCTGGCAAGCATGGGCATTTCCGCAGCCGCAGAGGACGAGACGGCGGCTACCACACCCGTGACCGCAGCGGAAGAAGCGGTGACAACGGCTGCAACGGAAGCAACGACTTTGACGGAAGCCGAAATCACGACCAGCACAGAGGAAACCACTACATTGGCAACAGAAATTGCAATGAGCGGAGATTCTTCTAATGTGACCAGTGCAACTGTGGAAACAACTGTAATTGAAGCGGATGAAGTAATTAGTTCAATAACAGAAACAACAACGACTGCAACAGAAGCAAATGAGACAAATAATTTGACTACAACGGAAACCACTGAAAGTACAGTCGTTACAACGGAAACAACTTATTCAGAAGAAGCTGCAGAAATTATGCAGTATTTACAGGATCAAATGGAAAATTTGGCTGGTGATGTTATCCTTGAACCGGGCGTTGATCCGTTTACAATGAGTAATAATATTATTCAATTAGAAGATGGAACATTTATTGGGTTATTGCACACATATTTTACAGATGAAGATGGGGACACTTGGCAGGTAGTTTACTGTGTATCACAGGATGGAACATCAGATGTGTTCTATACAACGTTGTATGATGAACATAATATTCATGGAAATTGGGTAATTGAAGATAACGCATTTTTTGATGAATTCTTTGTTAGCTTTTCCGAATTTTATTCAACATTGGAAAATACCAGTGATTATTATGTAGTGTATTGTGGGACTGACAATGGTGTAAATCCTACTATGTATGTGGCTGTTGAAATGAAAAATGGCGATGTTGTATTTTATGCCGTTTCTCAGAATGGAATTGAAGAAGTAGAAATGCCAAGCCCTCCAGTTGAAGAAGATCCTGTAGTACCAGCTGTGGCTATACAAAAAACGGATAGCACCCCGAAGACTGGCGATGTGGCTACGCTTCCGGCGGTTGCCCTTGGTTTGACGATGACCGCAGCAGGCGTGGTTGCCGTCCTTTATAAGAAGAGAAAGTAAACGCTTCTCTTTCCCTTTTGGGATTCCATGGGAATCCATTTCATGATATAACTGTGCCCGGACATGGCTGTCACTTTATAACATGTCCGGGCACGCTTTTTTGCTTTGTCAACAAAAAATGCCGCAGGATTTCTCTTGCGGCATTTCCATTTGATGTTTTTGTTAGGATTGTTTTTTCTTTGTCGTTGTGACGGTAGCGGTGGCAACTGTCACATTGGCAGTTGGTACTGCTGTAGTAGTTGCCTCTATGGTGGATGTGTCTACCTTTTCGCCTTTGACATAAACCTTATTGGTATAGTCTCCCACTGCCCAAACACGATCCCATTTTTCACAGGAGATGGTCGGTGTGTAGCTGAACGAAACGGTATCCCCTTCCATCTGCGGAGCACCTAACAGGTTGACCGTAACAGTCAAATCCGCAGCAGACAACTGTTCAATCTGGCTCTTCGGTCCAATCATCGTAACCGTCAGCTGGCTGGTGTCCACTGTCATATTATAAGTTGTAGGGGCATTCATAATGCTGATATCCGTTACAACAAATTCTTTCTCCACCAGATTGGAGGAGTCCAAGGAGAGATTGACAGAGGTAATGCCGGAGAGATTCTCGTAGTTTTCCGGAATCTCCAATGTATAATCTTTGGAGAAGTTGAGACCAATATCAGAGAGAGAGAGTTGTCCAATGCTAAATGCAGTTTCTGCATCCAAATTGGCATCCGGTGCAGCCAGTGTGATATGGTCAGCCGATTGCTTCAGAATACTGCGTAAATATGCTTCATCAAAGTTAGTCGGCACATTTCGCAACTGATATGTAATATTCAATTCTTGTGTATACTGTACTGGAATTTCTACAGCATAGTTGGAAAGTGTATAGTCTAAGTGAGAACTTTGTACCGGTGTATCATTTTCATCCCGAAATTCCAACTGATCTGTGGTCAGAATGGTGGTTGCAGAAAGCTCTCGTTCTTTTGGAATCACGGCTGCTGCATAGCTGATTCGGTTCAGAATGGTTTCCGGTCCGCTGACCTCTACTTCATTTGGCGTAACACGCACCTCGTCGGTATTGATAATACAGTTATCGGCACTGGACACCTTGCTGATGTCATCTTGAATGGGGTATTTTTTAGTGATAATTTTATCAAATCGTACATTTACGGACTTCGGTGAAATGGATTTGACGGTGAATTGTGTGCCATCCTTGCTGGAAACACTGATTTCCAGTGTTTTCACGCCCGAGGAGGTCACGTTTTCTACCACTGGTGTTGCGACCATATCATTTGCATCCAGATTTCCGATTTGGGAGCGGTTGCCTTCGATTTGAACTGTCACTTCTTCTACATTGTAGTCAATCACGCTGTAGCCGTTTAACTCTGCCGCTGTACCGGTGATGTCAACCGTCAGTGGGATATGAGAAATGGTACGGGGCGTGGTGGGATATAGGCTGATAGAAATGGAAAACCATAAAAAAATGGCAGTAATAACAGAGAAAATAATGGTTCCCATTTTGGTATTAAATAAGTATGAGAATAGGCGAAACCGTTTTTTTTCTGGATTTTTTGCTGTTTTCATGGCTTCTCCTTCTCCTTTTTGGATTTGATAAACGGAATTTTACGGGCTGCTTTGCGGATGGCGGAATCGGTATCTGTTGCAATTAAGCGTTCTGTGAGCAGTTTTTTCAGCTGTTCCCGTGTAAATCCGCTTTTTAGCAAACCGTTTTCTGCAACGGAAATGGAACCCGTTTCTTCTGATACGACAATAATAATGGCATCCGAATTTTCACTCATGCCAATGGCAGCACGATGACGGGAACCAAGTTTTTTGTTAATGAGTTCTTCTTTCTGCGGCTTCGGCAGAAAGCAGGCAGCGGCTAAAATCATGCCGTCCCGCATAATTACCGCGCCATCATGCAGCGGTGTTTTTGGATAAAAGATGTTACCGAATAATTCCTTGCTGGGGGTTGCATTGAGAATGGTACCATTATCAATTTGTTCTCCCAAACGGGTTTGCCGTTCTACTACAATCAGTGCACCTGTAGAAGTTGCAGATAACTCGACACAGGAATCACAAATTGCCTCAATGGCATCTGCCCAAACAGCAGCATCTCCGGTCGGCGTATAGAGCCCGAGAGATAAGCCCCATTTACTGTTTCCGGCTTTTTCCAGTGCACGGCGAAGTTCCGGCTGAAACATAATCATTAAAGCAATTAACCCCACACTGAATGCCTGTTCCATCAAGTAGGAAACGACTTTCATGTGCACAAATTTTGCAACAATGTAGGCAATGAACAGCAGTACAATGCCTTTCATCAGTTGTCCAGCACGGGTTTCCCGTACCAATTTGATGACCCAGTACACCAAATAGGAAAGTACTAAAATATCAAAAATATCCATCCATTCTGTGGTTTTTAGAATACTGAACAGGCTGTTCAATGCATCCTTACACCATGTCATCAACTCTGTCCATCTCACCTGTTTGTTGTCACACCCTTCTTTTCCCACTTTTTGCATTTCAGTGAGTTGCCGTTTTTACAGAAAAAACTATAAATAGATATTGTCTGTAGTTTCTACGGCATAGTTTGTTTTTCTCTTTCTATTGTAACAAGCTTCCGGCAGAATTGCAATAGCTTTCACAAAATTTTCATAGAAATTACGTTTTCATCATAATATACTGCCCTCTATTGCAAACAACATCGTTGTTTGCAATGCCGCCAAAAGCGGCTGCAAAGCCATAGGCTTTGCAAAGGCAGTATGAACGGCGGCTCTTGGTGGCAGAGCCACCACCGGCAATTCATTTGCCGGTATTGCAAAATCGTAGATTTTGCAATAGAGCCTAGTATAATCCTGATTTGTACTGCTGCTGCAAAATATAAGGGGTTGCTCGCCCCTTTTTGGTTGTGACACATCCGTTTTGTTTTTATGATGTGGTAATCATACGAATGGCATTTCCCAATGCTACAACTTCGGGTAGGGTATTGAAAATAGATGGTGCAAAGCGTACCGTTCCGCCATCCATCGTGCCAATGGAACGATGTGCCAATGGTGCACAGTGCAGACCTGCCCGAAGGCAAAATCCCTTTTGATCCAGTGCTTCTGCGAGTGTTTCTGCCGGAAATCCGTCAGCATTGAAAGAGATAATGGGTGCATAATGAACGTTCGGTTTTCGATAGATCGTGATTTGCGGCATAGTTTGCAGCATGGAGAGCAATTTCTCACAGCAGGCAGTTTCATGCTGAAAAATCCGGTTGACCGTTTTTTCTCGTACAAAGGCAATGCCGGCACGCAGTGATAAAATACCAGCAATGTTCAGGGTGCCGCATTCCAGACGATCCGGCAGAAAGTCTGGCATTTCCAGTTTGGCAGAGAGGCTCCCCGTTCCGCCGTATAGCAGCGGTTTGATGGGAAACTTGGCATCCGTTAACAGCAAACCCGTACCGGAGGCACCATATAATCCTTTGTGACCGGCGGTGCAGAGGATATTCATGCCATCGGAAAGCTGAACCGGCAGCGTACCACAAGCCTGTGCCCCGTCTGCAATCATACAAATGTTGTTTGCCTGACAAAGCGCTGCAATTTCCCGATAAGGCAAAATCTGACCGGTGACATTGCTGGCAAGGGTACAGATAATGGCTTTTGTATCCGGACGAATTCGCTCTTGAAACGCTGCGACCGTTTCGGCATCGTTGTCAGAAACGGGTGCAATGCTGCATCGAAGTCCTTTATCTCGCACCATTGCAGCAACCGGTCGTAAAACCGCGTTGTGTTCCAGACTGCTGATGATGACATGGTCATTGGGTTCTAAAATTCCTTGGATGGCAATATTCAAAGCATGAGTACAATTTAAACAAAAAATGGTATTTTCCGGCTTGCCGCCAAAAAAGGCAGCAGCTTCTTCTCTGGCAGCAAAGACCTGCTCAGAAGTTTTGGTCGTCAGCTGGTGACCGCCTCGACCGGCATTGCCGCCGTATTCCAGCAACGCACGATCCATTGCCAGCCGTACCGAGCGTGGTTTTGGAAACGTGGTTGCAGCATTATCAAAATTGATCACAATGCATCACGCACATTCCGCAGAGACAAATAGGGAATGTCGTTTTCTTCCAGTAAAGCAGCAATGCGTTTGCAATCGCCCTTGACTTGTAATAGATAGCTGCATCCTTCCGGCGTTGGGTTAATTTGCCGCTGTACCTTGCTGGGATAGCCGTAGCGGCGTAGGACTGCCTGTGCTTTTCGGGCTTGCGTATCGGACTGCACACCAACTTGACATTCCAACATCGTTCTCTCCCCCTTTCTTTTTTCGGATACTACTATTTTATGCAGACAAGGGGAAAAAGTGCGGGGGCGTATTTACTATAAAAAAGCAAATCCCACGGAAATCAATTTTCAGATTTCTTTGGGAAAACTTGTCTGAACCATCCGGCAGATTCGCTACGCTGTCTGCCTGTGACCGCTGTCCGCCCTGTTCTGTATCTAAATTTGCAGTCTAACTACACTAAATTTCTGTATTTCGTACCGTTTTGTTTTTTCAGATGGCGGACAGCGGTATCTTGTTTCTCATTCATTGACCGATTCCAACTCGTTTGCTTTGCAAGGGTGGCAGCTTGCCCCCCTTTT
>JAEDGE010000120.1 GCA_016297675.1 Oscillospiraceae bacterium | reverse complement strand
TCCATTGACCAATTCCAACTCGTTTGCTTTGCAAGGGTGGCAGCTTGCCCCCCTTGCATCCCCCTCGCCAAGCTGAGCCAGCTTGACCGCAGTCGCCTGCGGCGTAGAATTTACACCATCATTTAAAAATTGATTTCCGTGCAAAATAGATCAGAAAAAATAATGTCTTTTTTGATTTCTGGATGATCGTATCACAACAGGGGATTCTCTGTTAGAATTTGCTGTCAAAATGACGTCATTTTCTGGAAATTTCATTTCGGAAATGCTATAATAGAAAATATAGCCATTTTCGGAAATTCAAAAAAGAGGTGAGAAGCATGAAAGAGCATATGCGGCAGTTTACGCTGCGGCTGGATGATGCACTTTTGCAGAAACTGGGATATATTGCAGAATACGAAGGCAGAACCAAAAACAAAGAAATTCAGCAGCTCATTCGGCAGCATGTGATCCATTTTGAAGAGGAACATGGCTGCATTGACCTTTCTCAGCAGGAGGAGGCGGATAGCACATGACTCTGCAGGACTGTGTCATACAGCGTATTTTTGGGATGTGTATCCAAGCAGATTGGACAATCAAACAGTTGGCGGAAAAGAGTGGCGTTCCGCCAGCAGCTTTGGAATCGCTTTTGCATCAGGAGCGTGCGGAGATGACGCTGGAGCAACTTTGTGCGATTTGCAGGGCATTTTCGATTTCCCTGCCGGAGTTTTTTGACACAGCATCCTTTCGCAGATTGTTTTCGTCGGATGCAGAGCATTCAAAAAAATAGCAGATCGGGCAGGACATTTGTATGGAGTATGTTCTGCCTGATCTGTTGTTTCCGATCATTTTGTGTTCAATGCAGTCCGAAACTGATTTGCAGTGCTTCATCCACCTGATGCATGGATGGCGTATCCAGTGCCCCCATGCGATCCTTGAGACGGCGTTTATCAATCGTGCGAATCTGTTCCAGCAGCACAATGCTGTCACGGGTTAGTCCGCAGCGGTCTGCCTGTACCGCAATGTGTGTGGGCAGATGTGCCTTATCTTTTTGGCTGGTGATGGCAGCTGCAATGACCGTTGGACTATGTCGGTTTCCGACATCATTTTGTACAATTAGAACAGGACGCAGACCGCCTTGTTCGGAACCCACCACAGGGCTTAGATCTGCATAGTAAATATCTCCTCTTTTTACGTTCATGGGTAGATTCACTCCTATATTTCGATATCAAGAAACAATTTATGAAATGGTTCTGTTAGCAGTATGCCCCGCCTGTTTTAGTTTATTCCTGAAAGTGGGGTTTTGTGCGGTTTTACTTTTTCAGAATGTGCACTTCGGAAACGGGATGAAATGCGGAAAAAGGGAGAGATCATTTTTTGTATTTATAATAGGATAAAAGCACCGTATCAGTCAGATGATACGGTGCTTTTGTACAGATATGATGGTTTCAAATATGCAGATTATCGTTGCAGTTGTGTTTTTCGCCGGTAATCCATCTCTGCGGTTCCCACCTGTGGCATCGCCAGATAAAATACATCGGTTGCCTTGGCATCCAGTACTGCACAGCGGTTTGCGATGACATTCATGCTGGACAGTTCTTTCAGCGAATGAGAGAACGGAATACTTCGTCTGCCCTTTGAGCAGCGGAGAATTTGCCGTCCCATATCATTGAATGCAAGAATCCGTCCGTATGGCGGCAGCCCTCTGGTATCGTTCTTGCGGATATCCAGCAGGACATGCAGCAGGATCCGACGCAGTCTTGCAAGTGGATAGCGTCTGGTTTGCAGTGCTTCTAAGAGTTCATCCAGACTGGTGGCAGTTCTTGCGTGATAAATACGATTTTCCAAACCTTGTCCGATTTCTGCGATAGTATTCAGTTCCTGTCGGGAGGCGGTTCGGAGACGATAGAGCAGAATGCGTTCTAAATAGCGGATATCTGCAATCTGTCCGGCAGCTTCGGTTTCCTGCAATGCCTGATAGCAGTAATCCGGTACCGTTCGGCGGCAGTCCACACCGTCCTGAATACAGCGGCGGATATAAGTTGCACTGGCAATGCCGGCGGTTCCTTCTTCGGGGCGTTCGTCGCCGAGCAGCATACTGTGGTGACCGGCTCCTCTTCGCTGTACCGTATAAGGCGTTAATGGGCTATTCAATTTTTGCATGGCATTCAGATATTCCACTGCCAGCGTATTATTTGGTTCCAGCAGGACTTCCGCTACTTCTTCGCCGTAGAGCTGTTCCACCATGTGCATTAGTACTTCCGGATAGGGATGTCCCTCCCGTAAAAAGTCCTGCATCATATCCCGATAGGTGGTTTTGCAGAGATAGCATGCTTCCGCTGCGGTTTGCAGCAGTTCAATGTCACCGCATTCGCTGCCGAATGAAATTTCTGACACATTTGGCAGGGCAGAAAGCAATGCCACACCGCCCAGTGCAAAGGTTTCCGCTGGTGCAACCGCATACGGTACGGGCAGTTCGATGACAAGATCCACGCCGGCTTCCACTGCCAGCTTGGCACGAGTGAATTTATCCATAACGGCAACATCGCCACGCTGCATAAAGTTTCCGCTCATGACAGCAACAATGGCTTCTGCACCGTTTTTTCGTACTTGTTGAATGTGATAGAGATGTCCGTTGTGCAGGGGGTTGTATTCACAAATAATTCCGGTAATTTTCATGCGTCTGATTTCCCTCCTTTGTTCAATAAGATGGCATGGTACTTCTTTTTGTTCTTCTTGTATAGGAAAGGATTCCAATTGATGCAGCGACAATGATGTGAAAAGCAGAGTGGCGGGATTGCTGCAAACAGAAAAAATAGGGAATCCCTTTTAGAGGACAGCAGAAAGTACACATCATCTCTTCTATTTTACACGAAACGCTTGAATTTTGCAATCCTATTTTGCAAAATCTCTCAAAAATATTTTGAATTTCTACGAAACGTTACAAAAATGAGCGGCTTTTTCTTTTTTTTCTACGATTTCGAGAAAAAAAGCAGGATTTTTCAGATTTTTTTTGTAAATATACAAAAAAATACCCCGTTTTGTATTTGACAGTCTGGAAAAAACATGTTATAATACAAACGGGTGTCGGTCGATGACGGTCGCTGTGGGTTTGATAGCTTGAAACAGTCATTGCGGCAGTGATCGACTGCCATCGGATCGTTTTTAGATAGACGATGGAAAAGAATCAGGAAATGAAACGGTGTTTCACACCGGCATCATCAGAAAGGATTGGATTTTTTTATGATTATTCTCGTTGTAAATGCCGGCAGCTCCTCTCTGAAGTATCAGTTGATTGATATGAAGGATGAATCTGTCATTGCAAAAGGAAACTGTGACCGCATTGGGATTGACGGTCATCTGAGCCACAAGACTGCTGATGGCAGAACGGTAGAGGAAGACTGCAATTTCCCAACCCATGCTGAGGCATTTGAGCGGCTGGTACAGGCTTTGACAACCGGTGACGCTGCTGTCATTTCCAGCATGGACGAGGTATCTGCTGTGGGACATCGTGTTGTACAGGGTGCAGAAATTTTCACGAAGACCACACTGGTCACCGATGAAGTCATTGATGAAATCGAAAATCTGAAGGAACTGGCTCCGGTACACAATCACGGTCACGCATTGGCTCTCTGGGCTTGCAAGAAGACCATGCCGAAGATTCCGCAGGTAGTTGTATTTGATACGGCATTCCACCAGACCATTCCGCAGAAGGCATTTATGTATGGTTTCCCATATGAGGATTACGAGCAGTATCATGTCCGGAAGTATGGTTTCCACGGTACTTCTCATCGGTTTGTCACTGCCAAGCTGGCAGAAGTGATGGGGAAAGATTTGAAGGATTTGAAAGTGGTTTCCTGTCATTTGGGAAATGGTTCTTCCATTACAGCTGTCAAGGATGGAAAATCTATTGATACCACCATGGGCTTTACACCGTTGGACGGCGTGCTGATGGGTACTCGCTGTGGTGCGGTGGATCCTTCCGCAGTCACCTATGTTGCCAACAAGCATGGCTTCCACACCAATGATATGGATACTTATATGAATAAGAAGTCCGGGCTGTTAGGTATTTCTGGCAAGTCCTCTGACTTCCGGGACATTACGGCTGCTTCTGAAGCAGGTGATGCCCGTGCAACATTGGCAAAGGATATGCTGGTGTATGATATCAAGAAGGACATTGGTGCATTTGCTGCCATTATGAATGGTTTGGATGCTGTCATCTTTACCGGCGGTATCGGAGAAAACGCACCGAATTGTCGGGAAGAAGTTTGCGAAAACATGGAATATCTGGGCATCCAGATTGACAAGCAGGCAAATGACTTCAAGGGTCAGCTGAAGAAGATCTCTACGCCGGATTCCAAGGTAGAAGTATGGGTGATTCCGACCAATGAAGAGTTGCTGATTGCAAGAGATACGCTGGCAATGGTAGAAGGTCTGAAGAAGTAATCGGACTAAAAATCATTTCCATATCCAAAAGACCGCTGCCAAAATGGTTTGGCGGCGGTTTTCTGTATTGTTTATCTGGAGGGGAGAAAATCGAATGACACCGGAGAAGATTGCAAGAATTAATGAGCTGGCGAAAAAACAGCGGAATGGTACTTTGACCGCAGCAGAAAAAGAAGAGCAGGCAGCTTTGCGGATGGAATACCGTCGTGCAGTGGTCGGTAATTTAAAGCAGCAACTGAATCAGATTGAAGTGGTATCGGCAGAAGAACAGAATGGGAAATCAGAGTGAGCGGTAGCAGCGAGTTACCACTGGCAGACAGTAAGGGGAATCTGCCGGACGGTTTGGACAAGGTTTGCTTAAGAAATGGGGAAATGGATTCCCATGTGGGTTGCAAAAAAGGGCTTGCTTTTTTACATCCATTTTGTTATAATGATACTATCTCATGACGTAAAACGATAGAAAGGAGTATAACATGCCATTTTTTGAAGAGATCGGGAAGAAAATTACCAATCTTGGACAAACAGCTGTGGAAAAAACAAAGAGTTCGACAGAATCCATTCGCCTGAACAATATGATTCGGGAGGAACAGCGGCACTGTAAAGAACTGTATCAGCAGATTGGGGAAATGTATGTACAGCAGTTTGGCAGCCATCCGGAACCTGTATTTACACAGATGATACAGGAAATTCAGAACAGCCAGATGCGAATTCAAAACTATCAAAACCAGATTCAGCAAACGAAGGAAGCTGCATCATCAGCAGGCAATCAGATTGTTTGTCAGCAGTGTGGTGCATCGTTGCCGGCAAATGCAACATTTTGTAATCAGTGCGGTGCAAAAGTAGAACCACCGACAACATGGACTTGTCCAAACTGCGGGAAAACGTTATCAGCAGAGTTTGCATTCTGTGATCACTGCGGACAGAAGCGTTCGTAATGCAATGAAAAGGAGTTTTCTATGAATTGTACCAAATGCGGCACGCCGTTGCAGCCAGAAGATCGTTTTTGTTATTATTGTGGTACGCCGATAGAACAACCAGCACCTGCCACACCATCAACAGCACAGCTGACTCCTGTGACACCACCGATAGAACAGCCGATACCAATCACATCGCCGGCAGAACAGTCGATCCCTGTGACACCACCAGTGGAACAGCCGATACCAATCACACCACCGGTAGAACAGCCGATACCAATCACACCGCCAGTGGAACAGCCGATACCAATCACACCGCCAGTGGAACAGCCGATACCAATCACACCGC
>JAEDGE010000119.1 GCA_016297675.1 Oscillospiraceae bacterium | reverse complement strand
TCTTTCTAAACTAAATGATATAAATCTATCGGCGAATAAAACTTTATGCTGTTTATTTTGCCAGTTCTCGCAGCTGTGCAATTTCTGCTGCATATCCAGCGTCATCGTTCGGCGTTTCCAGAATAAACGGCAGGTCTTTTAGAACCGGATGCCGCACGACTGCTGTCAATGCCTCCAGTCCAATGTGTCCCTGTCCGATTTTCTGGTGGCGGTCTTTGTGTGCTCCCAGCGGATTCATGCTGTCATTCAAATGCACTGCATACAACCGATGTAAGCCAATGACACGATCAAATTCTTCCAGCACCTGTTCCAGATTGCCCACAATATCATATCCGCCGTCCCAGATGTGACAGGTATCCAAGCACACGCCCATTTTCTCCTGCAATTCGATACGGTCCAGAATGGCACGCAGTTCTTCAAAGTTTCTGCCCACCTCGCTGCCTTTTCCAGCCATTGTTTCCAACAGAACGGTTGTGGTTTGTTCCGGAAATAACACCTTGTTGAGCGTTTCTGCAATCTGTGCAATTCCAGTTTCTGCTCCTTGTTTCACATGACTGCCCGGATGAAAGTTATAGTATTGATTTGGCGTGTACTCCATCCGCTGTAAATCATCCGCCAGCATATCCATTCCAAATTGTCGGATGCTGGGATCTGCAGAGCATAAATTCATGGTATAGGGGGCATGTGCCACCAGACGGTCAATGTCATGCTCCTTTGCATAGGCAAGAAAAGCCTTGACATCTTCTTCCTGAATGGGTTTTGCTTTTCCGCCCCGTGGATTGCGGGTAAAAAAAGCAAATGTGTTCGCTCCAAGGGAAACAGCGTGTTTTCCCATTTCGAGGTATCCCTTAGAAGAGGGTAAGTGACATCCAATTCGCAGCATGGTTGTTATTCCTCCATTTTGGTTGTGACAGCTGGTTCGGTCTGGGGAGCGTCTTCCGGTGGTTCGGTGCCATCCAGATCTGCCATGACTTGTTGCAGGACGTTTTCTGCAATGGCATAGCTCTCCTGCATTTCTTCCAGACTGTCATAGGTTTTCTTTGGCGTTCGCAGACTGATACAGAGATCCCGATCCAGTTTTCCACCAGTATAGCCAATCTTTTGTGCAAAGTCGGTATACCGCAGGTAATAACCGTACTCTCTTATGTGGGAATCATTCGGATATAGTGCTTCCAGATTGACCAGCGTGTCTTCAGCGGAAATATAATCATTTGCCTTTGCATCTGTCAGCAGCATCACGCCGGCTGCCATTTGCATCTGTGTGGAAAGCTTTGTCGCATTGCCGGTGTAGTAGTCCATATCATTGATATCATCCGTTACAGGAATACAGTAAATGCTGACGACTTTTTTTCCGTCACCGTTCTCATCTGAAATGAAAGATTCAAAATATGCTTGTAGTTCCTGTGATTTTTTTTGCAGTTGTTCATTGTCCGTCAACACCATCACCACGAAATCCGGATCGACTTTTGTAATCTCCTGATATGCCATATATCCGAATAAAAGTACCAGTACACAGGTAATGCCCAGCCACCATTTGTTGTGGTAAAAAAAGTTGGAAATCTTCTTCCCAAGCGGCAATTTTGGTTTGCTTTCTGCTTCTTCGTGAATGCGGTCACTTTCTGTAATGACGCCTTGTTTCAATCGCATGAGTTCAATGCGATCCTGTCGGATTTTTTCGGCATATGCCTCTTTTTCCCGCTTTTCCTTTTCCGCAAGCTGTTGCTGTATGGCGGCTTCTCTGGCTTCTTCCTGCTGCTGTTCCTTCGCGTCAATTTCCCGCATGGTTTCCAGAAAGCTTTTTCCTTTTTCTTTTTTCTTTTTTCCAGTCGGTGCAGCGGTGGTTTGCGGCTCGTTTTTTGATTCTTCTGCTGGCATAAAGACTCCTTTCAAGAGATAGTTTTAATATCATAAAGATAAAAAGAAAAGGGATGTCCTGTTTTTCGATGACACCCCTTTCCCTTGTTTGCGAAATCTTTGTTTAAGCTTGTTTTTCTTCTGTTTCTTCTTCATCCTGTCCGTTTTTCGGCAGTGGACGCATGGTTGGGAACAGCAGAACATCTCGAATGGATGCACTGTCGGTCAGCAGCATAACGAGACGATCCAACCCCAGTCCCAGACCGCCCGTTGGCGGCAAACCATATTCCAGTGCATTGACGAAATCTTCATCCACTTCGCCAGTTGGATCACCGAGTGCCCGTCTGGCAGCAACCTGTGCTTCAAACCGCTGCTTCTGGTCAATCGGATCATTCAGTTCGGAGAAAGCGTTTCCCATTTCTCTTGCATAGATGAAGTATTCAAACCGCTCTGTAAATGCTGGTTCACTTGCCTTCCGTTTTGCCAGCGGCGAATTTTCCACTGGATAATCATAGATGATGGTCGGCTGAATCAGATTTTCTTCTACGAATGCATCAAAGAACGCAATCAGAACATGCCCCTTTGTAGCCTGTTCGCCCTCTTCGACTTCCACGCCCTTTTCCTTGGCACAAGCTCTTGCGGCTGCATCGCTTTCCCAGTCGTAATAGTTCACGCCAGCATACTTCTGTACCGCTTCTACCATGGTGAGCCGTTCCCACGGTTCGCCCAGAGCGATTTCAACCCCCTGATAGGTGATGCGGTCACTGCCGCAAATGGTCTTTGCCAGGGAGCGATACAGGTCTTCAATCAGATCCATCATACCCTTATAGTCGGTGTATGCCTGATACATCTCAATAGAGGTGAATTCCGGATTGTGAGAAGGGTCCATACCTTCGTTCCGGAAGATTCTGCCGACTTCATAGACCCGATCAAAACCGCCGACAATCAGTTTTTTCAGATTCAATTCGGTTTCGATTCGCAGGAACATATCCATATCCAGTGTATTGTGATGGGTCACAAACGGTCTGGCAGCCGCTGCAATCTGCATTGGCAGCAGTACCGGCGTTTCCACCTCTACGTAACCGATATTGTCCAGATAATTCCGGATTTCCCGCAGGATGCGGCTTCTGGTGATGAATGTTTTTTTCACCTCCGGATTCACAATCAAATCCAGATATCGTTTCCGGTAACGGGTATCCTGATCTTTCAGACCGTGCCACTTTTCCGGCAGCGGCAACAGAGACTTGGAGAGCAGGACGATTTCCTGTGCATGAACAGAAATCTCGCCCTTCTTTGTCCGGAAGACAAAGCCCTTCACGCCCACAATGTCACCAATGTCCCACTTTTTGAACTCTTTGAAGGCTTCCTTGCCGCCGATGTCATTCATGCGGACATAGACCTGAATGCGGTCGGTGCTGTCCCGTACATCAATAAAGTTGGCACGTCCCATATCCCGCCAACTCATAATTCTGCCGGCAATGGCAATAGTCTGTTCCTTGAGCGGTTCGAGACTTGCCTGAAAGGCTTCTTCATCGCCGTTTGCCTCTGCGAGCAGGCGTGCTTCGGTTGCTTCATACGATGCCTTTAAATCGGCAGCGTGTGCCGTCACATCATATTTGGTGATGGTAAACGGGTCATTTCCGGCAGCCTGCCGTTCTGCCAGTTTGTCCATCCGAATCTTCTTTAAAATATTAATATCCTGTTCGGTCTCCGCAGCGGGATTCTGCTGTGGATTCTGCTGTTGTGCCATATGGTATCCTCCGTAACTCCAAAATTTCCGGCATTACTTGCCGATTTCCAGCACCTCAAAGGTCAGGGTACCGACGGGTGCAAATACCTGAAAGGTTTCCCCAACCTTTTTCTTCAGAGCTGCTTTTCCAATCGGGGAGTCATCTGAAATTTTATGCTCTGCAAAATTTGCTTCGTTGCTGCTGACGATTTGCCAGGTTTCCACCTGATTGGTCTGGAAATTTTTCAGTTTGACCATGGAACCCAGTCCGACTTCGTCCAGAGAGATGCTGTCATCTTCTACGACTTCGGAATTATCCAATGTATACTGGATTTCATTGATCTGTGCTTCGAGAATTGCCTGTTCATTTTTGGCTTCGTCATATTCGGCATTTTCGGAAAGGTCACCCTGTGCACGGGCTTCCTTCAGTTTCTGTGCCATTTCCGCACGTTTTACACTTACCAGATAATCCAGTTCTTTCTTGAGCTTTTCGTAGCCGCTTCTTGAAATCTGTTTCATTGCCATGATGCGTTACTCCTTTATTGATCGTTCAAATACCTATCCGTTCTGCCGTTGCGGCAGACTTGCAAAAAATACAACCTTTATTATACTGTATTTCCCTTGGATTGTCAAGGGCTGTCTTTTTTATTTTTAATTGTATATTATGTAATAAACATAATATTTTTTTACTTGACAGCAGGTGGAAGGCGTGTTATACTATAGCCAGATTTTAAAGTAGAAAGGGAGCGTTTTTATGCATCTTTTCTCCAAAAAAAGAAACGCAAAACCACTGCCGTTGCCGGACGGCTGTACGCCGGAACAAATCCAAATTGAGTCCAGCATTTGCACCGGTGAAAAAACCATTGGTTTTTACGATGCCGCAGAAAAAAAGCTGCGGTATGCCGAACTGGTACGAGAGGAGTCGGACATTGCGGCTTTCTACGCCCGTTACGGTTTGACACCCAATTCAGACAAGTAAAAGAGAGACTGCCGCAGCAATGTGACAGTCTCTTTTTTGGCATATATATAACAATTACTTCTGCAAATTTCCGCTGGACAATGCTTTCAGATAAGCATTGATAAAGCCGTCCAGATCGCCATCCATAACCGCCTGAATGTTGCCGTTTTCAAAGCCGGTTCTGTGATCCTTTGCCAGTGTATACGGCATGAATACATAAGAGCGAATCTGTGCACCCCATGCGATTTCTTTCTGTACGCCCTTGATGTCTGCAATCTTGTCCAGATGTTCCCGTTCCTTGATTTCTACGAGTTTGGATTTCAGCATCTTCATTGCATATTCCTTGTTCTGGAACTGGCTTCGCTGGGTCTGGCAGGCAACTACAATTCCTGTCGGCAAGTGGGTCAGACGAACCGCAGAACTGGTTTTGTTGATATGCTGTCCGCCGGCACCGCTGGAGCGGAATACATCCATCTTAATATCTTCCGGACGAATATCCACTTCCATGTTGTCATCAATTTCCGGCATGACTTCCACAGCAGAGAAGGAGGTGTGCCGCCTGCCGGAGGCATCGAACGGCGAAACACGAACCAGACGATGCACACCGGATTCGGATTTCAGGAATCCATAAGCATTTTCGCCTTCAATCAGAATGGAAGCACTCTTCAAACCGGCTTCATCGCCGTCCAGATAGTCCAGTGTTGTAACCTTAAAATCATGCCGTTCTGCCCAGCGGTTGTACATCCGGTAGAGCATTTCTGCCCAGTCCTGTGCCTCGGTTCCGCCTGCACCGGCATGGAATGTCAGAATGGCATTGGAGTGGTCGTATTCGCCGGTCAGCAGAGAAGCCAGTTTCATCTCTTCGAGCTTTTGAATAAATGTATCTGCTTCCGCATTGATATCAGGTGTGCTTTCGGTTTCGCCCTCTTCCAGAGACAGTTCAATCAGTGTAATAATATCATCCAGTTCGGTCTGCATTTTATGATAGGCTGCAATTTTATTTTCCAGTGTCTTGGATTCCTGTAACACCTTCTGAGAGTGTTCCAGATCGTCCCAGAATCCTTCTTTTGCCACTTCTTCCTGCAATGCATCATAGCGTTCTTTTGCTGCGGCAACGCCGAGTACTTCGTATAATTCTTCCATATCTTTCTGGTAGTCGGACATGGTTACACGCAATTCATCCAATAAAATCATAGTGTCAACCTCTCTTTTCAAAAATACGGCGTGTACGCCTGTGCTTACACATACATTTTTATTATACTATAAATTTGGGCGGATTGCAATG
>JAEDGE010000006.1 GCA_016297675.1 Oscillospiraceae bacterium | reverse complement strand
TTGATATGAGAATTATATCATAATTCAGTTCAAAATTCAATATGTCAGTACACTAGTGGCATAATTTCAAGTCTGCGGATTCAGGGACAATATATAATGACTCCAGTAGGTCTTCGCATAAGAAACCGCCGCAGAAGCATCATATCCACTTGCACTTGCCTGATTCATCGGCATCACTACCTCCATTCCCAACACCAACAAAACCATCAGCAGCAGGAAGACACCGCCCAAAGAAAAGAAGCCTGATTCTCCTCTCCAAACCATAATTCTTCGGTTTATGCCAAAATAGCACGCACTGTCCCAAACCGGACGATGCGTGCTGTTGTTTTATCTGATGGTATGTTTGACAATCTCTCCATTCACCATGACAAACCACGGATCACACTGCAAGTCCAGCGGATCGCCATGATACAGCTGCAAATCCGCATCCATACCCGCTGCAAGACTGCCCACACGGTCTGCAATCCCTAAAATTTTTGCCGGCATCACGGTAATCGCCTGCAATGCCGCTTCATACGGCAAGCCACCCTTTACGGCTAAAGCAGCTGTTGTCGGCAGATACTGAATTGGTATCACCGTATGGTCGGTACAAAGGGCAATCGGAATGCCGTGCTGATAGAGCGTGTTCGGCGTGGTGATTTCCAGATATTGCAGCTCCGGCTTGCAGCGGTCGCAGAGAATCGGACCGCAAATCACCGGCACGCCTGCTTTTTGAATCACATCCGGTATCCGATGTCCCTCTGTGCCGTGTACCAGTACGGCATCTAAGTGAAATTCCTTCGCAATCCGGATGGCAGTCATCATATCATCTGCCCGATGGCAATGGAAATGGGCTTTATATGTTTTCCGCAGCAGTGGCAGCAGGGCTTCACACTTGGCATCATAATCCGGCTGATCTTCTGCCTCTTCGACCGCCTCCCACTGCTCCAGATAACGTTTTGCCTTATAAAGTCCCTCTCGGATGATTGCCGCTGTTGCCATTCTGGTAAACGGCATTTCGTCCCGTCCGTGATAGACATTTTTCGGATTTTCACCCAGTGCAAATTTGATGCCACCGAACTCCAGCATCATCTCATCCACACAGTGTCCGGCAGTCTTAAGAATCAACATCGTTCCACCGCAGGGGTTTGCACTGCCCGGTGAAGTCATGACAGTGGTCACACCCGCAGCAAGTGCCTCTGAAAAGCAGCGGTCAAGCGGATTCACGCCATCAATCGCACGCAAATGGGGGGTAAACGGGTCGGTACATTCGTTGCAGTCGTCCCCCTCAAAATCCAGTCCGTCTTCCAGAATACCAAGATGTGTGTGGGCATCAATGAAACCCGGCAACAGAACGCTGCCCTCTGCATCGATGTCGCCTTCTGTAATGATATCCGGCTTTCCAGCCTGCACACAGGTAATTTTTCCGTTCTCCACGGTGAGAAAACCGCACGGTATCGTGCCGGCTTTTGTCATGGTGTGAATCACGGCATTATAGATGGTCATAATTGATAACTCCTTTTTGATTTGGCTGTTCGTTGTTTGCATTGTATGATCCGATCAAAATGAAACCTGTCATTTTACGACAGCTTCTTGATTTGCAGCACTTGCGTGAAATGTGCAGGATAGGTTTCCAAGACATCACCGCTATACGTAATTGCGATATTGTCCCCCACCTGCAAATCCGCTACTGCAATCTCCGTGCCTCGCCAGACACATTTCATATCGTTATCTAACGGAACAATATATTCTCCCTGCCCATTTATATCGTTCACAGACAAGCCTTCTACATGCAGAAATGTATCCTGCTGTTCTAAAATTGTGGCATAAATTGTGTCACACTGTTCCCATGACAGCAACGCCTCTGCATCCTGTGGGGCAGTCATTCTGCCCAGTAGAAAGCCCCCTGCTCCTACTGCCAGCACCACGCCACACAACAGCAGCCATTTGCCGCAAGATTTCACGCTTCCTCCTTCGGAAAAAACTGCGGACTCCATTTCTTTAAAATCTTCTTCACCCGTTCCGCAGACTCTTCCGGCGTGTCTCCAGCAAGGACAGAATAGGTCGCATTGACCTGATACCAGCGTTCCCGCTCCTCAAACAGCTGCTGCAACTCTTCTTTCGTATGACTTTGCACAATCGGACGGTTTTTATCGTTCCGAATCCGTTCATAACAGACTGCAAACGACTGCTGCAAATAAATAATAACCCCGCCATACTGCTCAACTGTCACCGCATTGACCGGATTCACCATCGCACCGCCGCCACAGGAAACAATGCCCGTCTGCTGTGCCAGCGTTCTGATCATGTCCGATTCCAGCTTTCGGAAATACGATTCCCCCTTCTGTTCAAAAATCTCCGGAATTGTCATGCCACTCTGCCGAACAATTTCCGCATCCATATCAATCAGCGGCATTTTCAGCTGCTCTGCCAACACACGACCCAATGCCGACTTGCCGCAGCCCATGAAGCCGCATAAAAATAACGTCATATTGTCTCCCCCTTTGCCGGAAATAAACGCTGTATTTCTGCCTCCATTTCCGCAATTAGTGTTTGAATCTGTGCTTGGGAATAGCTGTCCCCATTCCAGATTTCATGTGCCTTGACTGCCTGCCAGACCAGCATGGCAGCTCCGCCGCAGACGGGCTTTCCCATTGTCTTCGCCGTCCGCACCAGTTTGGTTTCAGTCGGGTTATAGATGGCATCAAAGACGGTTCCGCACTGTTCTAATAATGATTCTTGCAGCGGCATTGCCTCTGTTTTCGGATACATTCCCACAGGCGTACTGTTCATCAGCAGGTCAAATGGTTCGTCCAGCTCCGCTGTCAGCGCATAGCGTACTTTTGCATGGGGAATCATTTCCCGCAGCTCTTCCACAAAGGTGTGTGCCAAGGGCAAATGCCGTTCCAGAATTCCAATGGTCAAATCTGCCCCATGCAGCACCGCTTCTGTTGCCATCATCCGTCCCACGCCGCCGCATCCCAGCAGCAACACCTTTCCGTTCAGCGGAAACGATTCCACGGAACGCAAAAAGCCATCACAATCTGTATTATAACCAATCAAATTGCCTTTCCGATTTACCACGCAGTTGACAGACTGATACCGCTGTGCCGATGCTTCCATATCATCCAGAAACGGGATGATTTCTACCTTATGCGGAATGGTAACATTAAAGCCATTCAAAGCACGCAAATCATCAATTTGCAGGGTTAAATCCTCCGCAACAAGGTCGGTCAGGGTATAATCCGCCTCCCGTCCGGAAAGCCGGAACAACCGTTCATGAATCCACGGAGACATAGAATGTCCCAGTGGATGCCCGATTAAGGTATAATGCTCCATCTTATGCCATCACCCCTTTTAAGGTCTCGACCGATTCACAGTTTTTCGCCGTTACATCCTTCAGCGTTTTCTTGACCAGTCCGGTCAGCACGGACTTCGGGCCAAATTCTATAAAGGTATCCGCACCATCTGCCTGCATCTGTGCCAGTTCCTGTGTGAAGCGAACCGGCGAAACGATATGCTTTGCCAACAAAGACGGCATATCAGAAAAATCTGTGAGTTCTGTACCCAGCACATTGGAATAAAACCGAACAGTCGGCTTCTGGAAAGAAACATCCTGAATCGCTGCATAAAATGCATCTGCTGCTGGCTGCATCAGCTTGGTATGGAACGCACTGGCAACCGCAAGCATTCTCGTGCGTGCCTTTAATGCAGCACAAGCTGCCGCAGCGGCTTCTACTGCCGGCTTGTCTCCGGCGATGACCGTCTGTACACTGGAATTATAGTTTGCCGGTACGACATAGCCCTCTGTTTCTGCACAGATTCGCTCCACTTCCTCCGGCTTCAGCTTTAGGATAGCACACATTGCACCGTCTGCCTGCTGGGCAGCTGCATCCATTGCCTCGGAACGTGCCTTAATCACCCGAAATCCGTCTTCCAGAGAAAGCATCCCTGCTGCCACCATTGCGGCATATTCTCCCAGAGAATGGCCGGCAACCGCATCAAATGTATAGCCCTGTTCTTTTGCTGCCTCCAGACAGCAAAGGGATGTTGCCATGATGGCAGGCTGTGCATAAATCGTACGGGCAAGCGTTGCATCCTCGCTGTTCTGAATGATATCCTTCAGGTCAAAGCCCAATACAGCCGAAGCGGTGTCATAGATTGCATTGAGTGCCGGATGGGCAGCCAGCAAATCCAAACCCATGCCTGCATACTGAGAACCCTGTCCAGAAAAAAGAGAAACTGTCATAATCGTAACCATCCTTTCGGTTTGAATTTCGGAAAAAGGAACAAAATGCACAAAAACAAAACAGATATTTTGTGCAAAAAATAGGATTTGTTCCAAAGCGGCGGAAAATAACAGGTTTCCGCATTGCAAATTGTGCCGAAATCCTTTATAATATAAAATGTATGAATATGTGCGGCGGACTGTTTCACAGTCATCCATGCTCCTATCATACCACAAATTTTGATTTGAAACAATAGGAACGGAGGATTTTTTTGCATGGGCATTCACATTTTAGGCACTGGCAGTTATACACCGCCCTGCACGCTGACCAATGCGGATCTGTCAGAAATGGTGGAAACCAATGACGAATGGATTCGAACCAGAACCGGCATCAGCGTCCGGCACGTTTCCGACGGCGAACCCACATGGTATATGGGGGCTGAGGCAGCGAAGCAAGCAATCGCAGAAGCCGGCATTGATCCGGCAGACATCGGATTGCTGATTGACACCACCATTACGAGTGAATACAGCACGCCATCCATGTCCTGTATTGTACAGCGGGAAATCGGCGCCATCCACGCTGCTTGTTTTGATTTGAACGCTGCCTGCTCCGGCTTTGTCTATGCGATGGATACGGCACACCGGTTTCTGATGACAGACCCCAGCATGAAATATGCATTGGTCGTTGCAAATGAGAGCTTGTCGAAGATTACCAACTACAGTGACCGTTCTTCCTGCATTTTATTTGGAGACGGTGCAGCAGCGGCTGTCATCGAATATGCACCAGACGCACTGTACACCAGTCACCTCGGTGCAGACGGCACAGGGGCAAAATATCTGTATGCACACAGTGCCCTGCCACGCTCCCCATTTGTCAAGGCAAAGAGAGAGATGGCATACAGCGATCCGGATATGCGGCTTGCTCCGCAGGCATGGGACTATACCATGTTACAGGATGGCAAGGAAGTCTATCGCTTTGCAACCCATGCTCTGGAAAAGGCAGCCCGAATGGCAGCAGAAAAGATTGGCTTTGACCTGAATGACCTCGACAAGGTGATTCCGCATCAGGCAAATATGCGGATTATTGAAACGGCAATGAAGTATCTGAAGCAGCCGATGGAAAAGGCAGTGGTCAACATTGACCATCACGGCAACACCTCCAGTGCCTCCATTCCGATTGCATTGGATGAAGGAATCCGAACAGGACAGATTCAGAGAGGCGACAAGATTTGTCTGGTTGGCTTTGGTGCTGGCTTGACCTATGCTGCCATCATTATGGAATATTAACAAGCTGTATGAAAACGGTCACTTGCATCAGCCCGTTTTCATATATAGAATCTATTGACACAGCGATATGGGTAATATTTTCATGATAGAAGAAACATTTCTGCTCACAGCAGAATCAGAAAGGAATCAAACAAATGAAAACCAGAATTACAGAACTGTTCGGATGTGAATATCCGATTTTACAGGGCGGTATGGCATGGGTCGCAGAAAGCACCCTTGCAGCTGCTGTCACCAATGCCGGCGGTGTCGGCATCATTGCAGGCGGCAGTGCTCCGATTGACTATTTAAGAGAACAAATCCGCATCTGCAAGGAAAAAGTCGGTGATAAACCGTTTGGCGTGAACATTATGCTCATGAGTCCGAATGCCGAAGAACTGGCACAGCTTGTCATTGATGAAAAAGTTCCGATGATTACCACTGGTGCCGGCAATCCGGGCAAATATATGGCTGCATGGAAAGAAGCTGGCATTAAAGTCGTTCCGGTTGTGCCGTCCGTTGCTCTGGCAAGAAGAATGGAGCGTTCCGGTGCCGATGCTGTCATTGCAGAGGGCATGGAGTCCGGCGGACATATCGGTCAGAATACGACCATGTGCTTAGTGCCGCAGGTCGTGGATGCCGTTTCCATTCCAGTCATCGCAGCCGGCGGTATCGCTGACGGCAGAGGCATTGCCGCTTCGTTTATGCTGGGAGCGGAAGGCGTGCAGGTCGGCACTCGCTTCTTGGCAACCGAAGAGTGCCAGATTCACCAGAACTATAAAGATCTGGTCATCAAGGCGAAGGATACCGACAGTGCAATGACTGGCGTCTTCTCCGGCAGTCCGTGCCGTGGTGTGAAGACCAAATTTACGAAGAAACTGCTCGAAATGGAAAAGAATGCTGCTCCGCCGGAAGATTTTGAAGCTCTGACCGTTGGTTCTCTGCGGAAGGCAGTGGTAGACGGCAACGTAGACGAAGGTTCCTTCCTGTGCGGTCTGATTGCTGGCATGATTCATGACATCAAGCCGTGTGCAGAAGTCATTCAGGAAATGATGGGACAGGCTGAAACGTTACTGAACCGATAAAAACAATCTCATTTTTTGAATCAATCCTCCTGACAAACAGGATTCTAATGGATATGTTACAAAAGAAAGGAATGGAATACTTATGGCAACTGCATTGATTACAGGTGCATCCCAGGGCATTGGTGCATGCATCGCAGAACGTCTGGCAAAGGACGGTTACCATATTGCAATCAACCACTATCCCAGTGACAATGACAAGGCAAATGCCGAAAAAGTGGCAGAAACCTGCCGTTCTTACGGCGTGGAGGCAGAATTGTTTGCTGCCAATGTGGCAGATTATGCCCAGTGTGAAGCAATGGTAAAGGCAGTCAAGGCTCGCTTCGGCAGCATTGATGCTCTGGTCAACAATGCCGGCATTACCAAGGATGGACTGCTGCTGCGGATGTCCGAGGAACAGTATGATGCTGTTATTGCGGTCAACCAGAAGAGCGTCTTCAATATGATGAAGCTGGTAGGGGCTGTGATGCTGCGGCAGAAGCATGGCAGAGTGGTCAGCTTGGCATCCGTTGCCGGTCTGTACGGCAATCCGGGACAGATGAACTATTCCGCTTCCAAGGCTGCCATTGTCGGTATGACAAAGACCGCTGCCAAGGAACTGGGTTCCAGAGGCATTACCGTCAATGCCGTTGCACCGGGCTTTATCAAAACCCCGATGACCGATGCTCTGACAGAAGAACAGAGAGAAAAAATGCTCGGTCTGGTGGCAATGGGTCGGTACGGCAATCCGGAAGAAATCGCAAGCGTGGTTTCGTTCTTGTGTTCAGACGATGCCAGCTATGTCACCGGTCAGACCATTGAAATCTCCGGCGGCTTAATGATGTAACGAGCTGAGCCAGCTCGACCGCAGTTCACCCACCTGCTTTTTCTCCGAAAAAGCTGTCCTCCCTCAAGGGAGGACAATCCCTATGAAAGACAAATTGAGCAAAACAATCCCTCCTATTTGAAAAAGAAAATTATTTTCAACTAAAATAAAAGCGGCTTTTCCATGAGCCTGCTTGAGAAAGGATCGTCTATGAAACGAGTTGTCATTACAGGAATGGGAACCGTCAACCCGCTTGGCTCCAATCTGGAAACTTTCTGGAATAACGTCAAGAAGGGTACACTCGGTATCTCTAAAATTGATACATTTGATACTACAGAAGTACAGGTTAGCGTTGCCGGTATGGTAAGAGATTTTGATCCGGCAGACTATCTGGAGAAAAAAGATATTCGCCACATGGAACGCTTTACCCAGTTTGCCGTTGCTTCTGCAAAGCAGGCTTTAGCAGACTGCGGCTCGGATCTGAAGGATCTTGACCCCTATCGCTGCGGTGTCATCATCGGCTGCGGCATTGGCGGTCTGGAAATGACCCAGAAACAGCACAGCATCTATCTGGAAAAAGGGCCAAACCGGATTTCTCCGTTCTTCGTGCCGATGATGATTTCCAACATGGCTGGCGGCGAAGTCGCAATGAAGACCAACTTCCGTGGGGATAATTACTGTACCGTCACTGCCTGTGCCTCCGCAACCCATGCCATCGGCGAAGCTTTCCGCAAAATCAAAGATGGCTATCTGGATGTCTGCCTGTGCGGCGGCACAGAATCCACGGTGAATGAATTTACCATCGGCGGCTTTAAGACGATGAAGGCTCTCACTAAGGAATCCGACCCGACAAAGGCTTCTATCCCATTCGATCTGAACCGAAGCGGTTTCGTGCTCGGTGAGGGCTGCGGTGTCCTGCTGCTGGAGGAATACGAACACGCCAAGGCAAGAGGGGCAAGAATTTACTGTGAACTGGCTGGCTACGGGGCAACCTGCGACGCTTATCACATGACTTCTCCGGCTCCGGACGGCGAAGCAGCTGCAAAGGCAATGGTGAACGCCTATACAGAAGCTGGTTTGCAGCCGTCTGATATCACCTATATCAACGCACACGGCACCTCTACCGGCTTGAATGACAAGTATGAAACCAATGCCATCAAGATGGCTCTGGGCGAAGAAGCTGCGAGCGCTGTCAAGATCAACTCCACCAAGTCCATGACAGGGCATATGCTCGGTGGTACGGGGGCAGTCGAAGCCATTGTTTCGGCACTGTCTGTCCATGAAAACTTCCTGCATCAGACCCTCGGTTACACGACCCCAGACCCAGAGTGTGATTTGGATTACTGCACAGACGGTCCGGTGGAATGTGAGGTCAAGGCTGCCCTTTCCAACTCTCTGGGCTTTGGTGGACATAATGCCACCCTGTGCTTCAAGAAGTGCGTAGACTAAGGGGGAACGACGGCAATATGAATGATAAAAATTATGGCGGTATCAATATAGAGGCAGCAAGAGCTTTGGCAGAAATCGTAGCAGAAAAGAATTTAGGAGAAATTACAATTACTGCCGGCAACTGCACCATTACAGTCAAAGGAAAAAAGTGTGTTGCTCCGGCAGTCGTACCGACAGCCCCTGTTGCACAGCCACAGTCTGCTCCGGCTGCGGCACCAGCAGCACCACAAGAACCAACTGCTCCAGTTGCTGCCGGCACACTGGTAAAAGCACCGATTGTCGGCACATTCTATGCTGCATCTGCTCCGGATCAGCCGCCGTTTGTCAAGGTGGGCGATACGGTGAAAAAAGGCGATGTACTCTTTATCATTGAGTCCATGAAACTGATGAACGAGGTACAGAGCGAAGTGGAAGGCGTTGTCAAGGAAATTCTGGTCGGCAACGGGGAAGCTGTGGAATATAACCAGCCGATTTTACGAGTAGAATAAGAAAGGAGCCGTTATGGCAGAAGTATTGCTGAATCAGGAACAGATCAAGGAAATTATTCCGCATCGGGATCCGTTCCTGCTGATTGATGAAGTGCTGTCGATGGAAGTCGGACAGAAAATTACTGCAAGAAAATATATCAAGGAAGATGACTTCTGGTTCAAGGGACATTTTCCGGAAAAGCCGGTCACACCGGGGGTTCTGATGATTGAAATGCTGGCACAGGCTGGTGCCGTCTGCATTCTCTCCCAGCCGGAATTTAAGGGCAAAATCGCTCTCTTTGCCGGTATCGACAAGGCAAAATTCCGCCGGCAGGTCGTTCCGGGCGATGTACTGGATCTGGAAGTGGAAATCATCAGCCAGAGAGGTCCGGTCGGCATTGGCAAGGCGGTTGCCAGTGTGGACGGAAAAAAAGCAGTCAGCTGCGAAATCAAGTTCGCAGTGGAACAGTAAGGCAGTCCCTCTATGCGTTTTGAGAATGTATTGATTGCCAACCGTGGAGAAATTGCTGTACGGATTATCCGTGCGTGTCGGGAACAGAATCTGGGCTGTGTGAGTGTCTATTCCACCGCCGATCGGGAGGCACTCCATGTCAAATTTGCAGACCACGCCGTCTGCATCGGTCCACCTGCAACCGCAGATAGCTATTTACAGATGAATGCCATCATAGAAGCCTGTCGCCAAACGGGTGCAACGGCTGTTCATCCCGGCTTCGGATTTCTGTCAGAAAATGCAGAATTTGCCCGTCTTTGCCGAGAAAATGGCATTACCTTTATCGGTCCTTCGCCGGAGTGCATTTCCATGCTGGGCGACAAGGCAAGAGCCAAAGAAACCATGAAAGCAGCTGGTGTGCCAGTCATTCCCGGTTCTGAAGGCGCCATCCAATCGCTGGAAGACGCAAAGGCAGTGGCAAGGGAAATCGGGTATCCGTTATTGGTAAAAGCGTCTGCCGGCGGCGGCGGACGGGGCATCCGCAGAGTGGACAACGAGGAACAGCTCGAAGAACAGCTGCATGTGGCACAGGAAGAGGCAAAGAAATTTTTCGGTGACGATACCGTCTATCTGGAAAAGCTGATTGTGGGTCCGCACCATGTGGAAGTGCAGATTATTGCGGACGAATTCGGCAATACCGTTGCCCTCGGAGAACGGGATTGCAGTATGCAGCGGCGAAATCAAAAGGTACTGGAGGAAAGCCCCAGTCCGTTGATGACACCAGAACTGCGAGATGCGATGCAGAAAGCAGCCGTGGCTGCTGCGAAAGCCTGCGGCTACTGCAATGCCGGAACCATTGAATTCTTAGTAGACCACGAGCGGAACTTCTATTTCATGGAAATGAACACCCGTATTCAGGTGGAACATCCTGTCACAGAATGGGTGACAGGCATTGATCTGGTACAAATGCAGCTGCGAATTGCACAGGGCGAACCACTCCCCTTCACGCAGGAAGACATCGTACTCCGTGGTCATGCAATTGAATGTCGAATCAATGCAGAAAATCCGGATTACAACTTCCGTCCGTCTCCGGGGACGATTCAGGCACTGCACCTGCCGGGCGGCATGGGCGTTCGGATTGACAGTGCGATTTATCAAGGCTATACGATTCCACCCTATTATGATTCCATGATTGCAAAGCTGATTGTACACGCACCGACCCGAAAAGAAGCGATTCAGAAGATGCGTTGGGCGTTGTCGGAATTTCTGGTAGACGGTGTGGAAACAAATATTGATTTTCAGCTGCGGCTGCTCAAGACAGAGGCTTTTGAGAACGGCACCTATGACAATGCCTTTTTAATGCAGTGGTTAGAGCAAACGCAGAAAATAGACAAATAAAAACAACAGCCTTGCCGTCAGGCGGCTGATCAGATGGTGGTAGAAAACATGTTAGATGATTTATTCAAAACCGTGACCAAACGGTTTTACGGCGACGAGGGCGTACATGCACATGAGCAGCCGACGTTCAAATGCCCACGCTGCCAGCATACCGTCCTGCTGACGGTCTTTCAGGAAGCAGGAAAGGTCTGCCCGAATTGCCGGTATCACGCACGGCTGACGGCAAAAGAACGGCTGCAAATCACAGCAGATGCAGACAGCTTTCTCGAATATGATGCAGAGCTGGAAAGCCTCGACCCGATTTCCTTCCCCGGCTATGCCGAAAAAGTGGCACAGCTTCAGGAAAAGACCGGTCTGCGAGACGCTGTTCTGACCGGCGAATGTACGATCAACGGCTCCCGTACCGTTATCATTGTCATGGACTCCCTTTTCATGATGGCATCCATGGGCAGTGTTGTAGGCGAAAAGATTACCCGTGCCTTTGAACGTGCAGCAGAAAACCAGCTGCCAGTCATCGCTTTTACCGCTTCCGGCGGTGCAAGAATGCAGGAGGGCATTCTCTCCCTCATGCAGATGGCAAAAACCTCCGCTGCGGTACAGCGGCACAATGAAGCCGGTCAGCTCTATATTACTGTGCTGACCGATCCCACGACCGGCGGTGTCACCGCCTCATTTGCCTCCCTGGGCGATATTATTCTGGCAGAACCAAAAGTTTTGATTGGATTTGCCGGACGGCGTGTCATCGAAGGAACGATCAAACAGCATCTGCCGGACGATTTCCAATTGGCAGAATTTATGCTGGCACATGGCTTTGTGGATCAGATTGTAGAGAGAAGCAAGCTGCGGCGTACGCTCTCCTCTCTGCTGAAACTGCATGGCTATCTGCCGGAAGAAACAGAACAGACGGAGGAGGTGCAGGCATGACAGAACCGCATCAGAGAACAGCATGGGAAAAACAACTGCTGGTACGGGAAAAGAATCGTCCCACTATCCACGATTATCTGCCACGAATTTTTGAAGAATTCTTCGAGTTACATGGTGACCGTGGCTACGGCGATGATGGGGCAATTCTGGGCGGCATTGGCAGACTGAACGGTGTCCCCGTTACCATCATTGCAGAGGTCAAGGGACGCAATCTGGAAGAAAACAAGCAGTCCAACTTTGCCATGCCGCATCCGGAGGGCTACCGGAAGGCACTGCGTCTGGCAAAACAGGCAGAAAAATTTCACCGTCCCATTATCTGCTTTATTGATACGCCCGGTGCATTCTGCGGCATTGAAGCAGAAGAACGGGGACAGGGGGAGGCAATCGCTAAAAATTTGGCAGAATTCATGTCTCTGAAAACACCGGTTGTTTCGGTTGTCCTCGGCGAGGGCGGCAGCGGCGGTGCACTGGCACTGGGTGTCTGCGACGATCTGGCAATGCTGGAAAATGCACTGTATTCTGTGATTTCTCCGAGAGGTGCTGCCTCCATTCTGTGGAAAGATGCCTCCAGAGAGCAGGAAGCCTGTGAAATTATGCGAATTACTGCACAGGATTTGCTGGAATTTGGCGTGGCAGATGCCATCATTCCGGAGCCGGAAGATGGGGCACAAAGCGATTTGGACAAAATGTCGCAAAATATTAAGGAATATTTGGTGAAAACGATAGCCGCAAAATCAGAAAAAGATATTGACATTTTACAAAAAGAACGGTATACTAAGTTTAGAAAAATCGGCGTCTTCTCGGAACCATCGCAGGATGGGCAGAAAACGGCTGCCGTAAATGAAAATGAATGATATTTTTGGAGGAAAAAACTATGACGACATTTGACAAGATTAAGGAAATGATTGTAGACCAGCTGGATGTAGAAGCAGACGAGGTAACAATGGATGCAAGTATTCAGGATGATCTGGGTGCAGATTCTCTGGATATCGTTGATCTGGTAATGGCAGTGGAAGATGAATTTGAGGTAAAGATTGAAGATGATGTTGTAGAAGGCATGAAGACCGTTGGCGACATCGTAAAGTTCATTGACGCTGAAAAGGCTGAAGACTAAGCATTTCTATCTGTCAATCATAACAACAAAAAGACCGCAGAACGTTTTAGAAAGCGTTTCTGCGGTTTTCTTGTTATGCGGTTATTTGCGTTGGGGGATAGGGTATTTTCACATCTGTGCGTCCCAACTTAAGGAATGATGTCAGGTCAATTGCCCCTCTAAAAATACTTCTATTGAATTTGACACAAGGCTGCACGGGGGCAATTGACGCACGTAAGGCAAGCTGGGGGTGTCCCCCAGCCTTGCCGACCCGTTCGGACAAGGGTTTCCTAAGAAATTATTCCTATACACCTCTAAATAAAACGATCTGGATTTCGCCGGCAAAAGGGGGTTCCACCCCTGCTTTTGCCTGGGTGAGCCGTCAATCGCCCCCATGCAACCTTTTTGCAAATGGGATAGGAAATTTTAAGAAGGGCGATTGACGCAGTATCATTCTTTATCCAGTCACCTTGTTCCAATTTGCAATGTCCGCAGGGGAACAGCTTGTTCCCCTGCACCCCTCCGCCGAGCTGAGCCAGCTCGACCGCAGTCGCCTGCGGCGTGCAGACGTTTCCTCTCCGTTCTATTTTTATCATCCCCTGCATAAAATGAAAACAGAATAAAATATCATGACAAAAAAGAGGAACTGCCCTATGAAATCAGATCGCAATGCTTCGACTGCAAACCTGCATCATAACCTCATCTTAGAAGACAGAGCCAATATGAATCTCTCCGGCGTCACCGATGTCGATTGCTTCGATGAACGTACCATTCGCCTCTATACGCAACTCGGAGAACTCGTCATCAAAGGCAGAAATCTGCATATTGACTCGGTCAGCGTGGAAACCGGCGATATGCGGATCTCCGGCGATATCTGGTCACTGCAATACGGCGACCGTGACCGCAAAGGGCCGCTCTCTGCCCTCGGAAAACTCTTCCGATGATACAAATTCCAGAAACCTATTTTACAATACAGGAACAAACCACGCTCTTCCTCTATGCCTGTCTGCTGGGGCTGCCGATTGGTCTGTTCTATGACATCTTCCGCATTCTGCGAGTGCTCTTTCCGCACCATTTGGTTGCCGTCACACTGGAAGATATCTTGTTCTGCTTCGGCTGTGCCGTGGTGCTGGCTGCCTTTACTGTCACTGCCTGCCGTGGAGAATTTCGACTGTTTTACCCTGTTGGGATGCTGTTGGGCAGTCTCCTGTGGCGGTTTCTGTTCGGCAATCCCCTTCTAAAAATGATCCGCCGAACCGCTGCTGCTATCCGCAACTGTTTGTCGCACCTGCTGCACCCCATTACAGCACTTTTTGCACGATTACAATTTAAAATCCATCAAAATTTTCGTCAATCTATACAAAATATCAAAAAAAAGAAAAAAAATCCTCGCTTTCACTTGATTGCAGACCGCCATTTGTTGTATAATAAAAGAAAACAAGATCAGGAAGTGAAGCAGAATGTCCGGTGCAGCAAAACGAAAACGTCTGCAACAGCGAAGAAAAAAACCAATCCTAAACGACGCCGTGCAGTACAACCAGCCGGAAAATGCAGCCGCAAACAAAAGAGGAAAGTTTCTCTTTAAGCTGCTCATTCGTACCACTGTCGTACTTGCACTGATTGGCTGTACTGCCAGCATTATTTCCTTGCAATCCAGCATTGCAGAGCGAAAAGCAGAACTGGCAACCCTTCGCAGTCAAACAGAAGCCTATGAAGCCGAAAATGAAGATCTGGAACGCATTTTAAACAGCGGTGACATTGATGCCTATATGGAAAAGCTGGCACGGGAAGACTATGGTTATGCCTATGCCGATGAGTACCGTTTTTATGATACATCCAGAAATTAGCCCGCTCTGCGGCCATTGCAGAGAAATTTTAAGAGCAGGGGGACTTTAGCGTTACATGCAATTAGAAATTGGATCGATCTACAAAGGTACCGTAAAACGGATTACCAATTATGGTGCATTTATTGCTATTCAGCCGGATGCATCTTCACAGGAGTCTGTCACAGGGATGGTACATATCTCGGAAATTTCCAACCGATTTGTACAGGATATCCATGAGTTTGTCAAAGAAGGGCAAACTGTCAGTGTCAAAGTGATTGGAATACAAGACAATAAAATCAGTCTCTCCATGAAACAGACAGAGCAGTCAGCCGATTCTCAGCAGCAGAATACTCGTCCGCAGCAGCGTGCTCCCAAGCGGGAACGCCCGAATGTATGGCAGCCAAAGCCAAAGCCGCCTGTATCGGAACTTTCCTTTGAGGATATGCTCAGCCAGTTTAAGCAGAACAGCGAAGAACGCATTTGTGACATCAAGCGGAACACCGAACGGAAAAACCGCACGCGCAGAAAATAACAAGCTGCATTCGTTTTCCTGCGGTTTATGACGGACTGCATAGAATCTATCAGAAAGAACAACCCCCTTACGGAAAACCGTTCCGCAAGGGGGGTGATTTTTTTCAGAGTTTGGGAGTTTTTAAAAGAAACAAAATTAATTTTATGCAACAGTTGCCTTTTGCAGCCGGAACACACGCTGATAAGCGGTCAACGCAATCGGCAGCAAAATAAACAGCAGCGGCAAGTCAATGCCCAGTTCAATCACATTTTTCGCTGTTCGTGCGACAATTGCTGCACCATATGCCTCCTGCGGAATAAATCCATAGTGCATATTCAACTTGGTCTGAATCAGCAGATTGATCACAATCACATCCAAAAGCCGTGCCACAATTGCCCGCAGGAAGAGGGTAATATCTCGCTCCTTGCCGGTCTTGTTGTTCCGGAACTGGATGCTATGCCCACTCATCTTATAGTACAGACACAGTCCATAGATCAAGCCCTGTAAGCCGCCAACCAGTACATATGCAGGCAGAAATCCGCCGGACGGATGCACCAGATACCCTACAATATCACATGCAAACCCAGCAGCCAATCCCATGCAGGGACCAAACAGCATACCGATGACTGCAATTGCAAGAAATGCAAAATTCAGCTTGACAAATTGCAGGTCGATGGAAAATGCCTCAATCATCATGGAAACGGCAATGAACAATGCCGTGATGGTCAAGCTCCGCAGCTTGGTAAATTCCTTTGCAGACTCCGTGAAACAAGAAAAAATGCCTTTCATGAAAAAATACCTCCTTGAATTTGATGCCTTGTGCATATAAGGAGCTTTCATGGAAGGCTTCTTAGATGCAGTCAGCGGGATGCGAAAACGATACCGCAAGCTTTGCTTTTCGTTCCAGCAGCAACTCCCCGTCTGCCGGACACTTAACGCATCGTTTTCTACTCTGAAAATGCAATCTATGAAAAATAGAATCGCCTTGAAAATGGGGTTCTGCAAGCCGTCTGCCTGATACACACGGCTTGCAGGGGCTATGTTCTATTTGATATGTGTGAATTTGATCAAACAGATTTCATCAACTACACATTTCTTTTATTTTGTAATCAACCGAACCCGAATCACACCGTCAATGGCACGAATCTGATTCAGCATCTCTTCTGTCACGGCTTCTGGAATATCCAGCATGGTATACGCATAGGATTTCCGGCTTGCATTGACCATATTCTCAATGTTTACGCCTGCATTCCCAGCAACAGAAGTGACTGCGGAAATCATTGCCGGTACATTCTGGTGCAGAATGCAAACCTTGTTGCCGACTGCCTGCATTTCTGCATTCGGCAGGTTGACACTGTTGCGGATGTTACCAGTTTCCAGATAGGAAATCAGTTCCTCTGCTGCCATGCTGGCACAGTTTTCCTCGCTCTCCGGCGTAGAAGCTCCCAGATGCGGCGTTGCCACAATGCCTTCTGCATGACAGGTCTTTTCATTCGGGAAATCGGTGCAATAGCAGGAAACCTTACCGGAAGCCAGTGCTGCCAGCATATCATCATCGTTCACGAGTTCGCCTCTTGCATAGTTCAAAACCCGTACACCGTCTTTCATCTTGCCAATGGTTTCTGTATTGATCATGCCCTTGGTGTCGTTATTGAACGGCACATGAATGGTCAGGTAATCCGCAGCTGCATACACGCCGTCTGCGTCCTTCACAATTTTCACTGCCGGATTCAGCCGCAGAGCCGCTCCAACGGACAGGAATGGGTCTGTTCCGACCACTTGCATGCCCAGTGCAATGGCTGCATTCGCAACCATTGCCCCAATCGCACCCAGACCAATGATACCGAGCGTCTTGCCCTTCAGCTCCGGACCAGCAAACTGGCTCTTTCCTTTTTCCACCAGCTTGCCAATGCCCTCTTCCTGTTCCAGTGACTGTGCCCAAGCAATTGCCTGCGGAATCTTTCTGGAAGAGAGCAGCAGACCAGTCAGCACGAGTTCTTTTACCGCATTGGCATTGGCACCCGGCGTATTAAATACGCAGATTCCAGCTTCTGCACAGCGGTCTACCGGAATGTTATTGGTACCTGCACCAGCTCTCGCAATTGCCAGCAGATTGCTGCCAAATTCCATATCGTGCATGGCTGCACTTCTGACCATAATGGCATCCGGATTTTCAGCAGTATCCGTCACCGTATAGCAAGCAGAATCAAACCGCTTCGTGCCAACAGTAGAAATTTTATTTAATGTTTGAATGGTATACATACGAATTCGTCCTTTCCCTGGTGCCCTGTTTCAGGCATTTTCCGCCTCAAACTGTTTCATAAATGCAACCAATGCCTCTACCCCTGCAACCGGCATAGCGTTATAAATAGAAGCCCGCATACCGCCAACAGAACGGTGTCCCTTGAGGTTCTCCAGACCAGCAGCCTTTGCCTCTGCCACAAACTTGGCATCCAAATCCTTGTCTCCGGTTACAAACGGTACATTCATCAAAGAACGGTCTTCCTTGCGAACGGTACCCTTGAACAGCTTACTCTGATCGAGATAGTTGTACAAAATCGCAGCCTTTTGCTCGTTCCGCTTCTGGATGGCTTCCAGACCGCCCATCTTCTTGAGCCACTTGAACACCTTTCCACAGATGTAAATACCATATGCCGGCGGCGTATTGTACAGGGACTTTGCATCCGCCTGCGTCTTCCATTTCAGCATGGTCGGCGTATTGGCAATTGGTGTTTCTTCTGGAATCAAGTCTTCCCGAATAATCATGATAACCACGCCAGCTGGTCCGATATTCTTCTGCACACCGCCCCAGATGACACCATATTGAGAAACATCCACCGGTTCACTCAGGAAACAGGAGGAAACGTCTGCTACCAACGGCTTGCCCTTGGTGTTCGGCAATTTCTTAAACTTTGTACCATAAATGGTGTTATTTTCACAGATATAAACATAGTCAGCATCCGGACTAATCGGCAGATCAGAGCAATCCGGAATGTAGGAGAAGGTTTCATCCTCAGAGGAAGCAATCTTGACTGCTTTTCCGTATTTCTGGGCTTCCTGATAAGCTTTCTTTGCCCACTGACCTGTTACGATATAATCTGCAACACCATTCTTCATCATATTCATCGGAATTGCAGAAAATTGTTGGGATGCACCGCCTTGTAAAAACAGAACCTTATAATTATCCGGAATGTGCATCAAATCCCGCAAATCCTGTTCTGCTGTTTCAATAATTTCCTGAAATGCCTTAGAACGATGGCTCATTTCCATAACGGACATTCCAGTTCCCTTGTAATCTAACATTTCTTCTGCGGCTTCCCGTAGTACTTCCTCCGGCAAAACAGCAGGGCCGGCACTAAAATTATAAACTCGCTTCATTGGTTTTCCCTCCATCACAGATTTCAAACACAGATGGTTGCTGCATTTGTGATAAAATAGACACGTTTCGGAATAAAATCCCGACACATACCCCTATTATACGCTTTTTTTTTCAATGTGTCAATAGAATGCCCTGCGAACTTGCAAAAATCCGCTGCAAACTGGAAAATCCCCCTCTGGTCAAGGGGGATCATTCCTGCTATTGTTTCATTTTGCTGCATCCGCAGCCGGTCTTTCTTCTATGCTTAACCCAGAATGTAGTATGCACCGTCTTTTTCTACCATCATCAGGTCATAGCCTTCCATAATGGTTTTTTCTTCACCGCCATCAACGGTACCCTTCATGGTAAAGGAAACAACCAGTGCATTCGTTACGTCCTTCTTCACCTCATCTGCGAAGCCTTCGCCCAGCAATTCCTCATAGATATGCAGATACTGTGTCGGCAAATCTTCTGTTGCTTCGGTTTCTCCTTCGCTGTTGGTAGTAGCTTCTACGCCCTCGGATGTAGATGGCTTAACAGCAACACCGGTAATGACCAGATTATCTCCGCCTGCACTGTCCAACAGGGTTTGATGCATCTGTTCCATTGTCGTTTCCATGCCATATCCGTAATTGTCTTGCAGCCAGCTGTTATAGACATTGTAGTAATAGTCGTACAGCGTTGCCTTATAGTCTTCAAAATTCTGCTCTTCAATCGCTGTAAAATAAGCCTTGATGACATCTGCACAAGCCTGATCGACGCCATCCTCTGCCTCTATATCATATGTACCATACACCACATCTGCCTGACTACTATCTGCATCGGCGGTATCGGAACTGTCTGCTTCGGTACTGTCTGTATCCGAATTGTCTGCATCCGTTTCGGTGTCTGCGGCACTGCTTTCCTCCGCTGTTGTTTCTGCTTCACTGCTCTGCGAGCTGTCTTTTTCTGTTCCCTCACAGGCAGTGAAAGAAACTACCATCATCATAGCAAACACACCGCACAAAACGGTTCTCCAATTTTTCTTCATGAATTGAAACCTACCTTTTTCACGATTATCGAATGGCACCAATCTTTGTCGCAATCTCCATTTGATTTTTTCAGAGATCGCAACCATCTTTTCTGTACATTTTGTACTTTTATATATAATATCGCCATTGAATTGCATTTCTATAAATGAAATAGAAATCAACATACTACTTACTGATCAGAAGATATTCTTCATTTCTATATGACAGTTCTGATTGTCTGTCATTTTTCTCTCTTTATCAAATGCTCTCAATCTTTTATCGTTTTTCCCGTTTCCGCCTATTTTTTTCTTGCAACGGTCAACGGTGCTCCGCTTTGCAGTGCAATGTTTCTGGTTTTATCTTGCAAAGCGACTTCTTTCCTAACGCTACAAATCTGCTGTATGATATGACTTTTCCATATGCCGTCATATAGGCACTTTCTATCAATTCTACTTTCGTAGGTTCTTGCTGCCTAACATTCAGGGATGATCGGCAGCAGCCATCTTTCCTTAAGAAAGCGGCTTGGTTGCAACATCGTTTTTTTCTGCCCATTCTGCAACCTTAGAATCCTTCGGGCAGGTAATGGTCAAACCGGACGGAATTTCACTGGTATCCATCCACCAGTTTGCGAACTCCACGGTACTGCTTGCAATCGTTAAATCCTTGAGTGCAGTACAACCGGTGAACGCTTCTTCCATAATTTCTGTTACACTTGCCGGAATTTCCAATGTCTTCAACGAAGTACAACTAATAAATGCACCTCTACGAATCGTGCCAACCGTGTCTGGAATGACAATGGTGGTCAGACTGCTGCAATCACTGAATGCACTTTCGCCGATGGTAATCAATCCGTTCGGCAGCGTAACACTTTTGATATCTGCCATTGCTTCAAACGCATGATCTGCAATGCCTGTTACCACATAGCCGTCAATCATACCCGGCACAGTCAGATCGGTATCCGAACCAGTATAGCCGGAAACGGAAATCGTGCCATCGTCATTGTTAATGTATGCATAGTCCGTTGTAACAGCTTCTGTAGAACCTTCTGTAATCATAGCAGAGGCAATATTGGACAGATCCACGGAAGACTCCGAAGATTCATCATCCGACGAGCTACAGCCGGTAAAACTAAACAGCGTTGCCAATGTCAGCAGAGCTGCCCAAACACTTCGTCTCCATTGTTGCATCATATTTCTCTCATCCTTTCTTCAGGCGGTTTCTCTTTATTTCAATTTTCCTCTTTGTTTTGCCCGCAGCTGGTTGCTGAGGATCTGCTTCCGAATCCGGAGCGACTTCGGGGTGACTTCCAGCAACTCATCATCTGCCAAAAATTCCAAACAGTCTTCCAGACTCATAATGCGAGGCGGTACCAAACGCAGTGCATCATCGCTGCCACTTGCACGGGTATTGGTCAAATGCTTCCGTTTGCAGACATTGACCACCAGATCTTCTGTCTTAGGAGAAGCTCCAACCACCATGCCTTCATAGACCGGCACGCCGGCACCAATAAACAGGGAACCACGTTCCTGTGCATTGTACAGACCGTAAGTGACGGCATCTCCGGTTTCAAACGAAATCAGAGAACCAGTATTCCGTCTTGGAATTTCACCCTTGTACGGTTCATAACCATAGAATGTACTGTTCATGATGCCTTCGCCCTTGGTATCGGTCAAAAATTCGCTCTTGTAACCGAATAATCCTCTTGACGGAATCCGGAAAGTCAAACGGGTACGGCTGCCTTGCGGATGCATATCCTGCAATTCTGCCTTGCGGGTACCCAGCTTTTCCATGACAGAACCTACACAGTCTTCCGGCACGTCAATGATGACTTCCTCAATCGGCTCATAGCGTTTGCCGTCCACTTCCTTATACAGCACCCGTGGCGTAGAAACGCCCAGTTCATAGCCTTCCCGACGCATATTTTCAATCAAGATGGACAGATGCATTTCGCCTCTGCCGGCAACCCGAAAGGCATCGGTACTGTCCGTCTCCGTAACACGCAGGGAAACATCTCGCAGCAGTTCCCGCATCAAGCGGTCACGCAGCTGACGAGAGGTCACAAACTTACCCTCCTGTCCGGCAAACGGACTGTCATTGACACAGAAGGTCATTTCTACGGTTGGTTCGCTGATTTTGGTAAACGGGAGCGGTTCAAAGCAATCTGGTGCACAGACGGTATCGCCAATGGAAATATTGGAAATTCCGCTAATCCAGACAATATCACCCACGGTTGCCGTTTCCGCCGGCACCTTCTGCAATCCCTGAATTTGCAGCAAGGAAACGACTTTATTCCGGTTGACCGTTTCCGGATTGTGATAATTGCCAATGACGATTTGCTGGTTGACCTGAATGGTACCACGGGCAATTCTGCCGATACCGATTCTGCCGACATACTCGTTATAGTCAATCGAAGAAATCAGCATTTGCAGCGGTGCTTCCGGCTCGCCTTCCGGCGGGTCAATATAGTTGACAATGGTATCAAACAGTGGAACCAGATCTTTTCCTTCCCCGTGCGGGTCAAGTGAGGCAGTGCCATCTCTGCCGGAGCAATACAGGAACGGCGTATGTTCCAGCTGTTCTTCGCTGGCATCCAAATCCATTAAAAGCTCCAGTACTTCATCACCGATTTCATCCAGACGAGCATCCGGACGGTCAATTTTATTGACCACAACGATGATTTTCAGATTCATTTCCAATGCCTTCTGTAATACAAACCGTGTCTGCGGCATCGGGCCTTCGGCTGCATCTACCAGCAGCAAAGCACCGTCTACCATGCTCAGTACACGTTCCACCTCGCCGCCGAAATCAGCATGTCCCGGTGTATCGATGATATTGATTTTGATGTCACCGTAACGCACAGAAGTATTTTTCGCCAAAATGGTGATACCACGTTCTCGTTCCAGTGCATTGGAGTCCATGACACGTTCTGCGACTGCCTGATTCTCCCGAAACACACCGCCTTGCTTCAGCATCTCATCCACGAGGGTGGTTTTTCCGTGGTCAACGTGTGCAATAATTGCAACATTTCTCAAATCTTCTCTCAGCATGGTAAAATTTCCTCTTTTCTTGCCCTTGCTCCCATCTGACGGGCGTTCCTTCTTCTCACATTCTCACAATAGAAATAAAAAAGAACAGGCAAAACACATATCTGCTTTACCTGTTCTATGGTGGGGGAGGACGGATTCGAACCATCGAAGCTAGAAGCAGCAGATTTACAGTCTGTCCCCTTTGGCCACTCGGGAACTCCCCCAAAGTGCATATCTAATTTTGATGATATACTGGAGCTGGTGGACGGACTTGAACCCCCGACCTGCTGATTACAAATCAGCTGCTCTACCAACTGAGCTACACCAGCCTTACAACGTTATTTATTATATCACAGCTTTTCGGAAATGTCAAGCGATTTTTTCAGATTTTTTCGTTTTTTTAAAAAAGAAAGCATACATGGTGAATTTCAGATTGTTTTTTTCAATTTGTCATGTTAAAACAAAATAAATCCGGTTTAAAATAAAAAAAGAAAAGTGAAAAAGGCATAATATAAAATTTGCAGGGAAACGAAAATAAAAAAATCCCCACCTGCACTTTTCGTCAGGTGGGGAAGTATTTGCGGCAATTCACCGCTGGTCGAGGCGACAGGATTCGAACCTGCGGCATCTTGCTCCCAAAGCAAGCACTCTACCAAGCTGAGCTACGCCTCGTTTTATGGTTGTGCCCTACACAGTGTTTTTATTATAGCATAGATTTTGTCGTTTGTCAAGCATTTTTTGAAAAAATTCACGCAAATCTATTTTTGGATTTCTTAGGGAAACCTTGTCCGAACCGTCCGGCAGATTCGCTTCGCTGTCTGCCTGTGACCGCTGTCCGCCCTATTCTGTACTCCAATTTGCAATCTGACCACACGAAATTTCTGCATTTTGTGGCGTTTTGTTTTTTCAGATGGCGGACAGCGGTATCTTGTTTCTCATCCATTGACCGATTCCAACTCGTTTGCTTTGCAAGGGTGGCAGCTTGCCCCCCTTATTTAGAGGATGCCCTTCCCCTTTGTCGGCTACGCCGACATTTCCCCACACTGTGGGGAATCACCCTCGCCAAGCTGAGCCAGCTTGACCACAGTTGCCTGCGGCGTAGAATTTATCCCATCATTTAAAAATGGACTTGCGTGGAAAAATTCCATCTTCCATTCCCATGCGTTCGATGAACATGCATTCTATCTCTACTTACAAAAAGAAACGCATACAGAATCTCTCTGTATGCGTCTCTCGCTTGTTACCGATTGGTATTATTCGCTGTCATCCTTGATTTCTGAAGCGGACTCATCCGGCTTTTCAGGAGAAGCTGCCTCTTCATCATTCGATTGTTTTGGTGGTTTGGAAGTTGTCTTTTCTGACGGTTTCTCCGCATCAGAAGATTTTTCCACTTTCTTTTCTGCCCCCGATTTCACAGCGGTCTGTTTTGGATTCTGTTTTTTATCCTCGTCACTTGCATCTCGCCGCTTCTGTCGAGCAATGGCAAGCAAAACGGCATTGTGTTTTTTGTCATAGCGATAGAACAGAATCAGAATCAGGATACCCGCAACCAGACAAACCAAACCAATATTCCATCCCGGCGGGGTAAACGTCATGGTGACTTCATGTTCGCCCGCTTCCAGCGGAATGCCAACCAATGCATTCAGTAGTTTCACTGGTTCGACCTTCTTGCCGTCTACCTTCACCGTCCAGCCATCTTCCCATGGAATGCTGGTCATCATGATCTGTCCTTCTTCAGCTGTAATGGTACCAGTCATCTTACGGTCATTGAACTTGGTAATTTCCCACTGATTCTGCTTCATCTTGTCAATATCCTCTTGGAACATTGCTTCGTCAAAGCTATAGAAGAAGAAATTCTTTACAATGGTGTACTCATTGGCAACTGTCATTCGCAGGCAAAGCTGTTGACCAATATCAAACTGACCCAGTCGCATAATGGTGTAGTTGTCGCCCTCGAAATAAGCACTAAACCATTCAAAGTCATAGTCACCCTTGGTACCGTCCCATTCGCCCAACCACAGGTTGACAGCTTTCTGATTCTCTGTCTTAAAGAAAATGTAGATCGGATCTTCTGTCTGTACCGTCAGATGGAAGTCTACAGTCGGGTCACCGCTCTGACCAGCAGTATAGCAAGTCTGTTCGCCGTATGCAGAAGTGGTAACATTGCTCAGAATCGGATCACCATCCAGTTCCACTGGTGCATAATAGTTCTTGCTGCCTGAGATATTGCCAGATTCATCAAAGGTCATATTGCCGCTGATCACACTCATCAGCATATTCTGGCTGTTAAATGGATTGTCATTGCCAAGATGGTCAATTCGTGTCACATCTGCATCTACCATATAGCCAATAGAAAGTGCATTCGGGTTTTCATAAGCCTTAATCGTCTGTGCATTGTTATTCTCATCTGTGTAGTCGTACTGCATTATTGGCTCATAGGTCGGATTCAGCCGCTTATTGGTATCGCTTTCCTTGTTCAGGACATACTTGATGCCCAACAGCGAGTCAGCCAATGCAGTGTTTCCATCATAGCGTGTATAGTAGCTATGCATACAATAACCCATGGTTTCAATGAAGTTGATGATATCGGTATTCATAACAGAACTGGAGTGGGAAATACCACGCAGTCCAAATGCACCATTATCATTGACACAGCGGAAGAAGGTCTTTTCTGCACGATACAGACCATCGTCATATTCTTCCAGCTGATCGGTTACAGCACGACCATTCTCAATGAAGTTGTTCCAAGATTTTTTTGTAGAATATGCCACTTCATCATCAATCTTTTTCATGGAATCCACAGCATTGTAAGTCACTTCACTGCCAATAAAGAACAGCATGACAATGCTCACTGCGACATTGCTCATCCGTCTGAGATCGTCCTTCGTGCCGCCTTTCATAAAGTAGAGGCATACTAAGTAAACACCAATCAGAATAATCGAAATCCAGATGCTCTTAATGGTGTCAATATGTTCATAGCCGAGCTTGGAAATGACAAGTAACAGTACCATCCAACCAAAGAAAACCGCACCCAGTACGCCGGGTTTGATGGACTTCAGCTTCGTAAATGCCATGGCTGCCATGGAAAGCAGAACAAAGGAAATCAGGAAGGAATAACGATACGGCAGCCAGTTCGGAGATTGTCCGCCGTGCCACATCATATCAATCGGCTTAAAGTACATGCTGACAATCATACAGATCAAAACAAATGTATAGCCGATTTTCTTCTTCAGGTTAATCTGATTGCTGATGTAAAACAGCGGCAGCAATACCACTGTCAGCAAGCCACAGTAAATTTCCGGACTGCCCTGTACGTTTACAGAGTCATACTGTGCCGGCAGCAGCTGCGGAATCAGGTCAATCAGTTCAAACTGGGCAGTAAACAGGTCTTTCAACTGCTGCCACTTGTCTCCGTCACCGTTGAAAATATTGCTCAGCTGTGTCCAGACACTTTCTGTAAACTCCATTTTACCTTGTTGCAAGGTATAAACCATTGGCAGCAGCATGATTGCAGAGCAAAGCAGACCGACAATCGTGGTATAGCACATTCTGCCGATGGTCTGGAAATAGTCATATGCCTTTCTACCCTTCAGGTCTGTTCCAAAGAAAAGATAGAAAATAAAATAAATGACAATGAAAATGGCAATCATAAAGCCAATATAGAAATGTGCCACAAACATGAATGCCAACGGAATCGCATAGTTGATTTTTCTACCGTCATCTACCAGCACTTCCAACCCTGCAATAATCAGCGGCAGGAATACCAAACCATCCAGCCACATCGGGTCAATCAGCTGAATGACAGCGTATGCCATCATGCCATACAGCGTGGAGAACAGCAGAGAATGCAAACCGCTGACTTCTCTGCGTTTTTGCAGAAAATAACTAAATGTAACAGAAGCTGCACCAAGCTTACAAAGCTGCATAATCAGCAGGCTGGCAAGCATCCATTTTTCCGGCAGCAGCATCACGATCAGGGTAAATGGACTGGCAAGATAATAGCCGATAATACCCATAAAGTTGCCAGAAAGGTTCCGAGACCAGTTGTAGAAGATACTGCCATCTCCCCAAAAGGCGTCTCGCAGCGATTCAAAATAATAGACATACTGCCCGTTCAGGTCGAGACAGAGAACAGATTCTTCGCCGAATGGGGAAATCCCAAAGAGTGCATAGGCAAGATAGGTCAATACAACAGGAATAAAAAATGCAATCAGATAAAACTTGTTGCGAATCATCCAGCCTTGCAGACCATGCCCAACACTGGCGAGGGTCAGCGGTGATTTTACAGCCGCCGACGATTTGCGTGTAGAAGCGTTTGTCATGAAGATCCTCCTAAAAAATTTTTTTCTTTGTCAAACTTAGCATGTCTGACAAGCAATGACATCTATTATAACACAAATTGTGTATTTGTGCAAGGTGTACATACTGATATGCACGGAAATCCATTTTCGGATTTCTTTGGGAAAACTTGTCTAAACCGTCCGGCAGATTCGCTACGCTGTCTGCCTGTGACCGCTGTCCGCCCTGTT
>JAEDGE010000118.1 GCA_016297675.1 Oscillospiraceae bacterium | reverse complement strand
GATTGCCGATTGCTTCGTTGACCATCGCAGTTTGTTCTGCACGAGCTTCTGATTGCTGCCGGAACATTTTATAAATGCGTCCGGATAAACTCTTTGCAAACAGAATGGAAAGTGGTGTCATCACAATGACCACCAGACTAATTTTCCAGTTGAGCAACAGCATGAAGAGCAGTGTGCCAATTAGGGTAAATACGCCCGTGAATAGCTGTGTAAATCCCATTAGCAAGCCATCTGCAAACTGGTCTACGTCTGTAATGACACGGCTGACGGTTTCTCCGGTTGGGTGCCGATCCAAATAGGAGAGCGGCAGCCGCTGAATTTTTTCAAAAGCAGCCGTTCGGAAATCTTTTACTACCTGATAGGTGATTTTGTTGTGCATTGTTTGCATGATCCATTGCAGCAGGGCAGTCAGCAATGCTAAAATGCCAATTTTCCAGAGCAGGCGAAGAATTACAGCAAAGGAAACACCGCCGTTTTCTGCCATTGCATCAATCGCATCTCCAATCAGAATGGGGATATACAGGGTGAAAGCAACGGTAAATGCTGCGAATATCATAGAAGCAGTCATCCAGCCACGGTAAGGGTGAATCATCTGCCAGATTCGTTTCCAGTTCTGCGGTTCTTTTTTAGGCTGTTTCGGCATTTGTCTGCACCTCCTTTGGGAATTGCGAATAATAGATTTCCTGATAAACTGCACAATTCTGCAGCAGTTCTTGATGGGTTCCATTTCCAACGAGCTTTCCGCCATCCAGTACCAGAATGCGGTCTGCCTGTAGGAGAGACGCCGTTCGCTGGGAAACAAGGAATGTTGTGGGACGGTTCGGCATAGTTTGCAGAGATTGTCGCAAAGCCGCATCGGTTGCATAGTCCAATGCGGAGGCACTGTCATCCAGAATCAGAATTCGTGGCTGCCGCACCAATGCTCTTGCAATAGTCAGTCGCTGCCGCTGTCCGCCGGAGAGATTGCCGGCATTTTCTGTAATGCGTTCCTCCAATTTACCAGCTTTTTGTTCTACAATTTCTTTTGCCTGTGCAATTTCCAATGCCTGATAGAGTTCTTCATCAGTAGCATCCTGCTTGCCCCATTGGAGATTTTCTCGGATGGTGCCCTGAAATAACACAGCTTTTTGCGGAACGACACCAATTTGTGCCCGAAGAGAGGCATCGGTATATTGTTGGACATCCACGCCATCAATAGAAATCGTGCCACTGGTTGCTGGATAGAAGCCAGGAATCAAGTTGACCAATGTCGTTTTACCAGAGCCAGTACCGCCAATGATTCCAATGGTTTCGCCAGCCTTTGCGGTAAAGCTAATGTCGTGCAGGGCATCCGCACTTGCCTGTGGATAACGGCAGGAAACATGGTCAAATTGTACGGTTGCACTGCTGTCGGCATCTGGTTTGCAGTCTTGTTTTTTGGTTTCGTCCCGGTTTTCTCCAAAAGAGAGCATATCTTGAATCCGGTTGCCGCTGGCGATGGACTTGGTCAGTGTAATAATCAAGTTTGCAAGTTTAATCAATTCCACCAGAATCTGTGACATATAGTTATAGAGTGCAATGACTGCACCTTGTGTTAAGACACCAGCTTCGACCTGCAAAGCGCCCGTCCAAATCAAAAAGATAATAGCAAGATTCAGCAGAATATAGGTTGCCGGATTCATGAGAGCAGAAATTCGCCCCACTCGCTTCTGCATAACAGAAAGGGCTGCACTTTCTGCTGTAAAGGCATCAATTTCCTCTTCTTCCTTGCAGAAGGCACGCAGCACTCGAACGCCCAACAGATTTTCTCTGGTTCTGCCCAGAATGTTGTCCAATTTTTTCTGCACTGCCTGATAGAGTGGAATGCTGCCGAACATAATGGCAAATACCACAATGGTTAGCAGCGGAATGACTGCTACAAAAATCAGGGCACATTTTACATCCACAGTAAACGCCATGATCATGGCACCAATGACGACAAATGGGGAACGCAGCATCAGGCGAAGTGCCAGATTCACCCCGCTTTGTACTTGATTCACATCACTGGTAATGCGGGTAATCATGGTGTCTGTTCCCATTTGGTCGAGTTCTGCATAGGAGCGTTTTTGAATATGCTGCATCATAGCATATCGGATATTGGCACCGAATCCAGCAGATGCTTTTGCAGCAAAGTACTGTGCAGTGGTGGCACTTGCCAGTCCAACTGCCCCCAATGTAATCATGAGTGCAGCGGAACGCAGTAATTCTCCCTTATCATTACCGCCAATGCCGTTGTCAATCATGGATGCTACGACCAACGGGACGAGCAATTCAAAAATAACTTCCAACAGCTTGAATAATGGTGCACAGACGGCTTCTTTTCGATATGGTTTCAAAAATCGTAGTAACTTCCACACAAAAATGCAATCCTCCTCTTGATTTTTTCTGGTTTTTATTATATCATAGAAAGTGAGATTCAAAAAATATATATTGCATATGGATTCCATATCTTTTTGCTATGAGAGGGGTCAAGAATGGATTTTCATCAATTACAGTATTTTGTTGCAATTGCGGAAAGCGGCAGCATTACAGCTGCTGCGAAAAAATTATTTCTCTCCCAGCCACCGCTGAGTATGCAGATGAAACAGCTGGAAAAGGAATTAGGCTGTGTATTGTTTTTACGAGGTGCAAGAGAGATTCAGCTGACAGAGGCAGGAAAGCTGCTCTATAATCGAGCTAAATCCCTATTGGAGCTTCGGCGTGTCACAGAAGAAGAGCTTGCAGCCTGTGCAGATGGTACAAGTGGTACCATTCGACTTGGTATGATTTCCTCTGTTGGCAGTTCGCTGCTGCCGCAGTGGCTTGCTGCGTTTCATACAAAGCATCCAGATATTCGATTTTCAGTCTATGAGGCGGATACCTATCGGATTTTGGAGAAACTGCATCAGGATCGGATTGAAATGGCACTGGTGCGGTCGCCGTTTTCAGCAGAAGGCATACAGCGAATACCGCTGCGGTCGGAATCGTTGATTGCAGTGGGGCATCGTTCTTTTTTTGCAGATGCCACATCGATTTCCTTACAGCAGTTGGCAGAACAGCCTTTGATTGTCTATCGTCGTTGGGAGAATATTTTGAATCAAAAGTTTCATACACTTGGTATCACACCCTCTTATTTTTGTGTGAATGAAGATGCCCGCACCACGGTTTACTGGGCAGATGCAGGATTGGGCATTGGAATCATTCCACAGTCTGCCTGCTCTTTGCTCCGCAATCCGGAAACTATTATGGTGCCAATTGCAGATGCCATGCCAGATACCACAATTTTTATGGTACGCCGAGAACAGGCATATATGGCACCGCATACACTTTGCTTTTGGGAGGAATTGCAAAAAATCTGCAAGGAAGTTTAGAAATCTGATTTATATGCAAAACAGACAGGACATTTTTCATGACACTGTCTGTTTTTTATTTATATACTTATTTTATCTGTTTATACATTTTTGACTTTTGTTTTTTCTTTGCATATTGTTAATGCAAAAATACGTTCTATAGCAATGCTCATGGCAGCAAAGAGCAAGAAAATGATCCACGTTTTTTCATTTGGAATTGCCATTTTTAAAATATCCTGTGCAAAAATATGATTTTTGAGATACAAGAACAGAGCAATTGCAGAATAGAAGCCAATTCCGGTTGTAACAAAGAGAAATGCACGCAGTTTGTTGAAGGGATAACACATCTTAAATACACCAAAGATACCGACTGTGCCAATCAGCAGAACCAACAATGCATTTGCCTGTGTATTTTCACCGCCTGCATCCATCACACCAAATGCGTGTAAAATCAAATATGCGATAAAGCAAACTGCAATTGCAATCCCATTTGGTGCAGCTCGGCGTATTGCTTCCGGCAGGAAACGAGTCGTCACTTTTTTTGCATTTGGCTCGAAGGAAGCAAAGAAGGAGGGATACCCTTCAATAATCAGGTCAATCAGGGTGATCTGGATCGGAACAAATGGGAATGGGGTATTCGTCACCAGACAAATCAGGCAAAGCAGGATGGAATAAATGGTCTTGATAAAGAAGACACCAGCAGATTTTGTGATATTGTTGACAACACGACGACCCTGCATTAAAACATCACGCAGTACCGAGAAATCGGAGTCCAATAATACGAGCTGTGCTACCTGTCTTGCGGCATCGCTGCCTTGTCCGACTGCAATGCTGCAATCTGCCTCTTTCAAGGCAAGCAGGTCGTTGACACCATCTCCAGTCATGGCAACGGAATGATGTTTTTGGTGCAGTGCTTTGACCAATTGTCGTTTTTGCACTGGTGTGACTCGCCCGAATACAGAATATTGTTCTGCAATTTCCTCCAGATTGGAATCTGAAATGGTACTCATATCAATATAATCCTCTGCTCCGGGAACACCGGCTTGCTTGGCAATGGCAGAAACGGTAACTGGATTGTCACCAGAAATAATTTTGACTGCAACGCCTTCCTTGCGGAAGTAGTCCATCGCAGCAGAAGCATTTTTTCGAATCGGGTCTACAATCATAATGGCTGCCAACAGTTGTATTTCCGGCAGTGGATGGTCTTTGTCAACGGAAGCTTTTGTGATACCAGCAAGCAGAATCCGTTTTCCAGACTGCATATGGGATTGGATAGCCGCGGGTAGTTCTGTTGTACAGAGCCGTTCCGGTGCCCCAATAACAAAGGTTTCACCCGTTTCCCACTTCATTGCACTCCATTTCCGGTCAGAGGAAAATGGAATCTGCTGAGCAGGCTGATGGGCATCAGATGGGGAGAAGTACTGATTTAATGCTTGAAATGTTGCATTGTTATCAGAGGTATGTTTGAGAAAACTGCCAATCAGAGGAGAAAAGGTTTCTTTGGAGACATGTGGAAAGAGAATCACTTCTTCGACTTTCATATTTCCTTCTGTCAGGGTGCCGGTTTTATCCAGACAAAGCACATCAACATGTGCCAGATTTTCCAGAGCATAGAGATCCTGTACCAGTACATTTTTCTTAGAGAGTGAGACAACACCAGCAGCCAGTCCGATACTGATCAGCAGATACAGTCCCTTTGGCAGCATCCCCAGCAAACCGGCAGAAGTACTTACAACGGCACTGTATAGATCATTATTTCGCAGTAGCAGAGCTTCTATAAACAGCAGTACGCCAAGTGGAATAATTAGGAATCCTGTAAACTTTGTGACCTTTCGCATAGAGAGCACCAGTTCCGAATGGACACTTTTGGATTTTTTTGCTTCTTTTGCAATTTGAGAAGCATAGTTGTCACTGCCGACGTGGATGACTTTTGCACGGCATTTGCCGCTGATGATAGAACTGCCGGAGAGCAGGGTATCTCCTACTTTTTTACATACGGCATCGGATTCTCCGGTGAGCAGTGATTCATTGACTTCTACCGTACCTTCCTGAATGATGGAGTCTGAGCAGATTTGCTTCCCGCTTTCCAGCAGAAGAATATCTTCCAAACAAACTTCTGCAATGTCTACTTGCATGGCAACACCGTTTCGTTCAATGTCTGCCTTTGGCATGGAGAGCAGGGAAAGTTTTTCGACCAATTTTTTTGCTTTGAGTTCCTGTACAATGCCAATCGTCGTGTTCAGTGCAATAATCAGAATAAAAAACAGATTCGACCATGCGTGGACACAAGCCAATGCAATTGCAATTAGCAGGTTCAAAAGATTAAAAAGGGTGCAAAGGTTTTCCTTTAAAATCTGCCCTGTAGTTTTGGTGATTTTCTCTTGTTTGTTCATTGCAGAGTGATTCCTTTCTCATTTTTCTCATACAAATTATGATATAAATTTTAACATAAAAAATGGATATTGTCAACATTTTTTCTGATTTTCACACGCAAATCAATTTTTAAATGATGGTATCAATTTTACGCCGCAGGCGACTGCGG
>JAEDGE010000117.1 GCA_016297675.1 Oscillospiraceae bacterium | reverse complement strand
TGGATGCCCTCAAGGGTGGGAAACGGCTGCACGCCGCAGGCGACTATGGTCAAGCGGATGATCAGACCGTTTGATTTAGAGGGAATACAGAATAGGTTCTTAGGAAAACCTGTTCTGAACCGTCTGGCGGATAAAACTTTTCAACATTTTTTAAGTGGATGCAAATTCCCACGCAGTACGAAATTTTTTCTATGGCGTATGCCAGCATAGCCATTTCTACGGAAACAGAAGAAGCTTGCGGTTTTACCGACAAGCTTCTTTCATTCTCAAAACAAGGAGGTCGTATGATGATAACCTGCCCTTATTGCGGTGTCCAGCAGGAAGAATCAGATTCTATTTACTGCGAAAACTGCGGACAGTTGCTGCCGGCTCTGCATCCAGAGATAGAACCGCCCAAAACACAAAACCATCCCTTTCGCTTCTGGCTGCTTCTGCTCATCGGATTGCCCGTTCTGGTCATTCTTGCAACGGCGGCATTTGTTCGATATCAGAACGATACAGAACAATCGGATACCACTACACCCAGTGAAACAGGCATCATGCACACATTTTATGATCGCAGCGAACAAGCTGTTTTCATTTGTGAAAATGCTGACCGTTTTACAGAAACAGAATTGCAAACCATGTCTGATGAGTTGCGGAAAACCAGCGAAACGCTGCAAATGGCAGTCGGTGTGCGGATTGGTGAAACGCCCCTTACCAGTCAGGCGGCAGCACGGGAAATTTCTATTTCTGATTTTCAACAGGAATTTGCAACCGCAGAAAGTGGCGTTTGGCTCTATCTGGATTTTTCTGCGAGCGTTGCCGAATCGGATTATGAGGTGTATGACTATCTTTTGACATATGGTTCTGCTCAGCTCTATTATACCAATGCACCTGACAATGACCGCATCAGTGAAATATTTTCCCAATTGAATCCCATGTTGCAAAGAGGAGAGGAAGATGGTGTACAGGCAGTCAAACAGTTTTGTGCAGCGTTAATTTCTTATGCTGAGGCAGGGATTCCAGAGGGATATTATGTCTATGATGCAGATACAGGTCAATACCTCTATGAGGAAAATGATTTGATTTCCTGGCACGATACACCTCCAAATTGGGAAAAATAACTACTTAAAAATTATTTATTCATAAAAATAAAATCAATATGGAAAGATAAATCTTAAAATTTATGATATAATTATGATGGTTCCATTACACATTCGTTTTCCTTTTCCGTTACAGAGATGTTTTTGCATCATAAAATCGTATGCTGTTGATTTTTGAAAAGTAATTTCGGAAACAGCTCATCTGAAAAGGAAATAAGACATCTAAAAATATTTATGAAAAAGGAGGCATTCCCATGAAAAAACACACGTTCCTTGCGTTCACCTTAGCACTTACCCTGACAGCTTCTTCTGCGGCTGCTTTTCCAGCTGTTGCAGCGGATACAACATCCGAAGAGCCTACTGCCGAATGGATAGAGGGGGAAGCGATTGTCCTCACATCCGGTGTGTCACTGCTACAGGGCGGGACTGTCAGCACAGAAGAAACTGTGGTACATACGGCTACATTTGATTTACAGTCGGAAACGGGGATTGAGGAGCTGCCATTGCTGGGAAGTGCTGCCGCTGCAATGGACAGTATTTCTGTTTCCTTAGTACGTTCAGAAACAGAGAGCACGGAAGAGTTGATTGCTCGTTTGGAACAGCAGCCCAATGTGGTTTGTGCAGAGCCAAACTGGAAAATCGAAACCAGTTCTATCACAGACCATCAAGATTTGCTCTGGGCGTTGGAGAATGTCGGACAGAATAACGGTACACCCAGTTTGGATATGAATGTCGAAGCACTGGATGGTACCCTCACGGATACGGAATCGGTCATTGCTGTTGTAGATACAGGAATCAATCTTTCCCATCCGGATTTGCAGTCCCATCTCTGGGAAAACCCTTATGCGGAAAGCGGAGCGTTAGAGGGTCTGCACGGTTATGACTATGTGAACTGGGACGACGACCCAACGGATGACAACGGACATGGTACACACTGTGCCGGCATTATTTCTTCTGTTCTGGAACAAGCAAATGCAGACAATGTGAAGATTATGGCATTGAAAATTCTGGGCGAAGACGGCAGCAGCGGCGTTTATTCGGAGATTGCCGCTTATGAGTATATTTATGATGCACAGAATTTGGGTGTCAATATAACCGCTATCAACAATTCTTGGGGCGGACCTTTAATCGGTGCCGGATCATACGGCGATATTATGAATCTGATTATGACGTTGGTCGGGCAGAAAGGGGCATTGTCCCTCTGTGCAGCTGGAAATGAAGCTACCAATGTAGACGAATTAAAAGATTATCCAAGTGGTTTGGACAATCCTTATATTATTTCTGTTGCAGCAACAGATGAGGATGATAACCTTGCAGACTTTTCTAACTATGGTGTGGAAACCGTCGATTTAGCTGCACCGGGTGTCAATATTTTGTCCACCTATTGTGAGCCGTATTTTGAACCATCTGCATTTTCAGAAGAGCAGAACGCTGCATGGATTGCCCTGTCGGAAGATTTTTCTGCGTCTGTTCCTGCATTGGTGGATGCAGCAAAATTGTCTGATGGCATTGGCCAAGAACTGTTGATGCTGTCATATGGAACACCGGAGGCAGAACAGTCTTTGACGCTGTCGCAGGATGTTTATTTTGGTTCACCGGAGCAGGGAAGTTCCCTCTGTTGGGAATACACCGTGCCGGAAGACGGTGCAGCTGGTGCATTGTATTTACCGCTGCCTTATGCTGTTGCAGAAGAGGAACTGCGGGATTTCTGTATTCGTTTTCGAATCGAAACGGAAGAAACAGAATGCAGTCTGAGCGTTGTACAGAATGCACTGACAGAAAGCGGTGCTTACGGCGACGTGGAAACAGAATATGTTCTCGGTGTGGGGGACTATGGGCTGAATGAGATGGGGCGTTGGAATACGATCACTTCTGATATTAACGGAATGGACGGGGAAATGCAAGCACTTGCATGGCAGGTAGATCGGTTGACCCCCGGTGGTAAGGTGCGGGTTTATCTGGATGATTTCGATATCAGTATCGTCAATAATGGAATAGACTATCCACAGTACATTTATATGGACGGAACTTCTATGGCGACACCGTATGTCACCGCAGCGGCTGGTCTGTTGGCATTGCGGAATCCAGAAGCAGATGCATTGGAAATTGCCACAGATTTGCTGTGTTCCACCCGTCCGGTAGAACAATTGAATGCTCTGGTAAAGACTGGCGGTGTACTCGATTTCTCACAATTGGAAAGTGACAGACCACGTATATTGGATTCCAGCCTGAATACAGAGACCGGAGAACTGACTTTGACAGGACGCAATTTGAATCATATTGCGGATTATTCCTATGATACCTTTGCAGATGTGCAGACCATTAGTTGCACAGATACGGAAATGGTGCTGGATGTGTCAGACTATGAGCGGTGTTTCTTAAATATCAAGTTCTTTGATGAAAATGATAATGCAGTTTATCAAACCACACAGTATTATTCGTCTGGTATCTTGCCAGAGACCATTGCTTCCGTTCCGGAACAGTGGGAAGGTTCTTTCAGTAATCAAGTATTTTGTATCGACAACAAATTTTATAATTATGATGTAAATGGCTGTCTGTATGTGCTGGATGAGACAGAAGGGTGGAGCTTGTTGGATGACAGTGGATTCCCGACTGTTGATGACTTTGTGCCGTCTTCAGCAGAGCTTTATGCAACATCGGATCATCAGCTGTATGTGATAGTTAACTATCCGTTTGTAGAAGGCGCGACAAGAAAGATTCTGTGCTATGATTTTGAACAAGGCTGCTGGACAGACTGTGGTTTTCTACCGGAAGTGAGTCAGATATTAAGCGTTACAGTTGGAGACGGAACGATTTGGTTTGTCGGATCACAGGTTGATGAAGAGACCGGAGAGCGATTCGTAGTTTGTGAATATAACCCGAATACACAGGAAACGGTTCGCATTTCGGAAATGCCATTTTATCGTATGGCAGTCAATTGCTATTGGATTGCAGATCAATTGGTGCTGACAATGGATGCTCTTCCAAGCTTTGCAACGAATGCACCACTGCCGCAGGCAATTTATGATCCGGAAACAGACAGCTGGGACATTTGTGAGCAGATGACGGTTGAACAGATGCAGACATTGTATTATAATACAGAAAATTATTTATATCCATTTGTAAATGCTGCGAACAGCCGGTATCTGGTTTATGTTGGAATGGGGGTACAGGGAGCCGGTGACATCATTCTGTATGATGTACAGACCAAACAGTATCTCTCTACAGCATACAGTATTTATGATTTGAGTCAGCAGTATTACTGCCAAGTGGCAGCAGATGAAAAGATGCTGTACTTCCTTTCTGCGGACGAGACAGCACAAGGACAAGCGTATTCAGATGCCTTTGATTTGCAGATAAGAGGGGTTTCTTTTGAGAAATTGGCAGCGAGTGCCACTCCGATTCGCAAACTTGGAGATGTTGACGAAGATGGTGTGATTGCAGTGGAAGATGCGGTTGCCATTCTGACTGATTATGCCAGAACTTCTGCGGCACTGGAAAGCAACTTCACCGCTTCCCAAAAGCGGTTGTCAGATGTGGACTTTGATGGCAGCATCAGCGTAGAGGATGCCGTTGCGGTTCTGACCTATTATGCAAAAAAATCTGCCGGATTGGATGCATCGTTCTAATTCCTTTTCAAATGAAAATATATACTGTCCTCTATTGCAAACAACATCGTTGTTTGCAATGCCGTCAAAGGCGGCTGCAAAGCCATTTTGCGAAAGCAGTATGAACGGCGGCTCTTGGTGGCAGAGCCACCACCGGCAATTCATTGCCGGTATTGCAAAATCGTAGATTTTGCAATAGAGCCTAGTATAACACAAAATAAACAGCAGTCTGCCGAACTGGCAGGCTGCTGTTTTACTGTCTATATACACTTAAAGTAGGTGTTTGCTTATTGGTAGAAATCCCCCGTACTTTCATCATAGTACAGGCGGATTTGCGGTCGTTCGTGCGCATCGGAACCGGGCTCAAATGTATAGGCACCGTTTTCATCTACCTGAAATCCATATAGAGAACCAGAGAGATTGGATTCATAGTAGTTCCCTTCTTTTACGCTGTATAAGTAGTCGGTAGAGCCAGAACCGCCGTTGTGTGTATTCAGGACAAAGAACTTTTTACTGCTGCTGTAATCAACGACTCTGCCAGAACCGAAGCCGCCCCAGAAGGTTGTACCAATCAAGGTCACATTGCCGGAGGCATCTGCATAATAGATGCCTTGGATTTCATTGCCGAAATCACTGCTGTTGCCGTCAATGGCGAATGCCTCGTAAGTGCCGTCTCCGTCAAAGTCATCATAGAACCAATCTAATTGGTCACCGCTGCACTGTGCAAGGATGTTACTTTTCATAGTATCTTCTGATACGGTTGTTTCTGCTGCCTCTGTCAGATTATTTTCGCTGATTTTTTGGATGTATTCTTCTATGGTCATGGTCCCATTCGGATTTGTACCGTTCATATCACTGATAGCGAAGACATAATCTGTCACATCCCGTTCCCTCAATACACAGACGTTTTCCATCAGGGTCGGATCATAATAGCCATGTTCCTGATAATAGGTGCTGTCTCGCAGGCTCCAATTGTAGGAATTGGTAACTTGAATTTGTTGATTTATCAGGCTATATTCTTCCAGACGCTCGCCGTCCATATGGCAAGAATTGGTGTATAGAAAACCGTTTTGACAATTGTAATACAGTAGAGTGTGGAAACCAGAACATTCTCCGGCTTTGACAGCCGTACCGTCTGTGCCCTTTGTCCAGACAACATATACATAATCGGCTTCACAGGCGCCGGTTTTGACCATTAACTCCGGGTAACCATCTAAGTCAAGGTCTGCCATCGCAT
>JAEDGE010000116.1 GCA_016297675.1 Oscillospiraceae bacterium | reverse complement strand
ATCAGTAACTGTACTAAGGTTTTTCGTTTTAATAGAAGACGGTATTTGCGACAGTATTGTTTTACCTGTTCCCAAAATTTTAATCGCAACAAAATAAATACAATACACAGCAGTATAATAACTAAAAAAAGCACTGTTAAAAAGGTGTTTTGATAAATAGAAAGAAGAATTCGGATGTGACGCTGCATTAAAATAAGAGAAATCAAAAAAGGAGCTAAGATACTCATTCCAATATCTACAATCGTTGCCATTGCAACATCGACATGACTGATTTGAGATTCGGCTGCCAATTGATTCCGTGCTACATATTGAAATACATTTCCCGGAATATATTTCATTAAATTTGATTTTGTATAAACAGGAAAAGCTTGTTTTCCAGAAATTTTTTTGCCAGAAAAAATCCGAACCAAATGCAGCCATGGAAATGTCATGTAGCAAAAAATTAGTGCTTGTAATAAAATGCTGACCAGTAAAATGCAGATGGACTGTGGTGTGGCAAAATCACGATAATCAATATCCATGGTAATCATTTTCCAAACAACAAAAAACAAAGCAATGATGGTAACAAGTGTTCCAAGCTGCTTGAAATGTTTTTTCAAAAACTGCATATTGTCTCTCCTTTCTGCAATGATTATTCTATCTCGCAAACAGATAATTCACTTGCACATTGCAGCTCCGGATACTCCCATTGACGGAGCACCTCATATGCAGCAATTGCAACAGAATTAGAAAGATTGAGACTACGCAGTGTGTGCCGCATGGGGATGCGAACACATTGGTTTGCATGAGCATGTAAAAGGGATTCTGGCAATCCTTTATCTTCTCTTCCAAAAATTAAATACACACAATCTTGTATGGTATAATCTGCATCGCTGTGAATCTGCTTTCCTTTCGTGGTAAAAAAGTAAAATTGGTCTTGTTCATCAGTATGCTTTTGAAGAAAGTCATCCCAATTGTCATAGTACGTAATATCCAATTGATTCCAATAATCCAATCCAGCACGTTTCAAGTGCTTATCTGTAACCGTAAATCCCATAGGCTGTATCAGATGCAGAGATGCACCAGTAACGGCACAAGTTCTTGCAATATTACCCGTATTCTGTGGTATTTGCGGTTCTACTAATACAATATGCAATTGCTTCATAGAAATTCATCATCCTTTCTTTTATGAAAAAGGACTGCCTCCTATCTGGCATAATTGCTGGCAACTGTGGCATACTATTCCCAGTTCAGCAAGAAAGGAGGCAGCATTTTATCATGAGAGTCAAATCTATTGTACGTGGTCTTACAGTTGGTGCAGTTGTTGGAACTGCTTGCTATATGCTTTCAAAAGCATCTTCCCGTCAAAAGCATGACATCCGTAAGAACACCACAAAAGCGATAAAAGCAGCAGGTTGTGTGTTGGATGATATCACTTCATTGATTCTGTGAAAGTTGTTCCGGATGGTTTTTTCGATAGGCAAGATAGCTTTCTAAAATAATGGTGGCTGCAACTGTATCTACGACAGCTTTTCTCTTTTTTCCTCTGGTATTGGTTTGATTTAAATAGTTATGTGCACTGACAGTGGTGCTTCGTTCATCCCAAAGAACCGTATCTAATTTGGTTTTTTCTTTCAGGCAGTCGGCGAACTGCTGGCAGCGTTCTGCCCGTTCGCCGATTGTACCATTCATATTTTTGGGATAACCAACAACAATACATGCTGCTTTTTTTTCCATCGCAATCGCAGCAACCTTTTCCACACAAGCGTTAAAATCGGTTTCTGCCACTGTCCCAACCGGAGAGGCAAGCAATTCGGAACGGTCACAGATGGCAAGACCTGTTCTGGCTTCTCCGAAATCCACTCCTAAAATAATCATTCGGATCTCCCCCCCTGTTTTACCATGGCTTTACCGCACCGATGATTTCTTTTACATCTGTAATATGCTGTTCTTCCAGTAATGCCTGTAATTCCTCAATAATCCGAACAGGGGCATAAGGATCTGTGAAAATAGCCGCTCCCACCTGCACTGCACTGGCACCAGCGAGCATCATTTCCATTGCAGCAGCACCGCTGTCTACACCGCCCATTCCAATTACCGGAATAGAAACGGCATTTGACACCTGCCATACCATGCGTACAGCAATCGGAAAAACAGCTGGTCCAGACATACCGCCAACATTGTTTCGCAAAATTGGACGTTTCGTTTTAATGTCAATTCTCATGCCCAGTAAGGTGTTAATCAGAGAAACTGCATCCGCACCGGCTGCCTCTACCGCTTTTGCAATTTCTGTAATATCTGTCACATTCGGAGAGAGCTTTACAACCAATGGTTTTTTCGTTGCCTTTCGTACAGCAGTTGTAATTCGTTCTGCGGAATCACAGTGTACACCAAATGCTGCCCCACCCTTTTTTACATTGGGACAAGAGATATTTAATTCTATCATATGCACATCTGTTTCATCCAATCGTTCTGCAATGGCAATACATTCTTCAATGGTAGAACCAGCGATATTAGCAAGAATAACAGTATCCTTGGTCAAAAGATATGGCAATTCCCGTTTAATAAAGGCATCAATGCCCGGATTTTGCAGCCCTACAGAGTTTAGCATACCAGATGGTGTTTCTGCAATACGTGGAGATGGATTGCCGGGACGTGGTGTAATAGTAGTCCCTTTTGTAGCAATCCCACCTAATTTAGAAAGCGGAAACAACACTTCATATTCATGTCCATATCCAAATACACCAGAAGCGGGAATAATCGGATTTTTAAATGGAACGCCAGCAATACGAACAGATAAGTTTGTCATGCCCACACAACCTCCTTTGCAGAAAAGACTGGTCCATCTTTGCAGACGTGTGCAGAAACAGATTTTCCTTCCCGTTCTAACTGACAAGCACAGACCAAACAAGCTCCGATTCCGCATCCCATACGTTCCTCTAAAGAAACTTCACAGAATACATCTTTTTCATTTGCAATGGCAGCAATCGCACGAAGCATTGGTTTTGGTCCACATGCATAAATTGCATCGATAGTCTGCGTGTTCAAAAGTTCCTGCAAAGGTTCTGTTACCAGTCCATGCCGTCCGATGGTTCCATTATCCGTGCAAAGAATGGTTTCTGCACCAGTTGCCTGAAAAGCATCCTGCAAAATGACAAATTCTGCACTGCGGAATCCGCTGATGACAGCAGCCCGTCCCTGATAATACTGTGCCAACGGCAACATAGGTGGATTGCCAATGCCGCCGCCCAGTAAAATTACTCGTTTTGCATCAGGTAATAAAGTAAATCCATGGCCCAATGGACCAAGTACATCCATGCAGTCTCCAACATTGCAGTTTGCCAGCGTTTCTGTACCGCTGCCCTTTAATTCAAATACAATGCAAATCGTTCCCTTTTCTGCCTGAATTTCACAGAGGGAAATAGGACGCCGCAGGGTATGTCCTGTCGGCAGAATATGCACAAATTGTCCCGGTTGTGCTACAGCCGCAATCTCAGGACAAAAAATTACATACTGTACCATATTTTTTGCAAGCAGCTTTTTTTCTAAAATTGGATATCTTCCCTGATAATACTGCATTTTATTCACGCCTCCTCCTTTTTGAAATGCGGACAGGTATGATCCCCATCCGCATTTACTTATTGCTTCCTGATTTTTGAGAGAATATTAAATCTTGGTGATATCAATCAATTCTACATCGTCAATGCTGCGACCGGATTCCAGAATTTTGGAAAGAGCCGAAGCTGTATCAATGGCAGTCAGACAGCAGATTGAACGCTCCACTGACTTCCGACGCATTTTTACACTATCTCTTGCTGGCATTCTTCCTTTTTCAGAGGTGGAAATCATATAGTGAATCTTTCCGCTTTCCAAAAGCGTGATGGTATTTGGTTCCCCTTCGGAAATTTTTCGCACCAGATTGGTTGCAATCATATTGTGATTCAGAACGTTTGCAGTGCCGCTTGTTCCGTATAACTCAAATCCCATTCGAGAGAAACGATCTGCAATGGGAATAATTTCCTGCTTATCTGTATCCCGAACAGAAATCAGCACACCGCCTTCTTTTTTCAAATCATAACCAGCTGCAATCAAGCCTTTCAGAAGTGCATCTTCAAAGGTTCTTCCAATGCCAAGGCATTCGCCTGTGGATTTCATTTCCGGACCCAGCATGGTATCTACGTCTTGCAGTTTTTCAAAACTAAAGACTGGCACTTTGACTGCGACATAATCTCCTGCCGGATACAAACCGCTCTCATATCCAAGACTCTTAAGCGTTTCACCCAACATAATTTTTGTTGCAAGGTCTACCATTGGAATTCCTGTTACCTTGCTGATATACGGTACCGTTCTGGAGGAACGTGGGTTCACTTCAATTACATAAACCTCATTGTTATAAACGACATATTGAATGTTAATCAATCCAACTGCATGCAGTTCTTTTGCCAACAAGCCAGTATAACGTACAATGGTTTCTGTAATTTTCTGACTCAGGTTTTGTGCCGGATAGATGGAAATAGAGTCTCCGGAATGAATGCCGGCACGTTCTACGTGTTCCATAATACCTGGAATCAGGAAATCTGTTCCGTCACAGATGGCATCGACTTCTACTTCTGTTCCCATCATATACTTATCAATCAATACCGGATTTTCAATCATATGGCTTGTGATAATTGCCATATATTCTACAATATCCTTATCCGAATGGGCAATAATCATATTCTGCCCACCGAGTACATAAGAAGGACGCATCAAAACTGGATAGCCCAGTTGCTTTGCAGCTTCCAGTGCTTCTTCTGTTGTCATAACGGTTAAGCCAGCCGGACGAGGAATCCCACATTTTGCCAGCAGTTCATCAAACCGTTCTCTATCTTCTGCTGCATCAATATCGTCTGCGGTTGTGCCGAGAATATTCACGCCCATATCAGACAAATAACGTGTCAGATTGATGGCAGTTTGTCCTCCAAACTGTACCACAACGCCGAATGGTTTTTCTGTTTGGATAATATTTGCAACATCTTCCTTGGTCAGTGGGTCAAAATACAGACGGTCACCAGTATCAAAGTCTGTGGAAACAGTTTCCGGATTGTTATTACAGATAATGGCTTCATAGCCCATTTCTTTCAGCGTCCAGACACAGTGCACCGAGCAATAGTCAAACTCAATTCCCTGCCCAATCCGAATCGGTCCAGAACCAAATACAATGACTTTCTTCTTGCCTGTAGAGGTTCGTTCGATGAATTGCGAAGCTTCATTTTCTTCGTCATAAGTTGAATAGAAATAAGGTGTTTCTGCTTTAAATTCTCCGGCACAAGTGTCTACCATTTTGTAAACGGCATGCTGATGCATTGGGCACTTTTGTCCAGACATCCGTTCGATTGTGGCATCCAGATATCCATATTGCTTTGCCAGCTTGTACTTCTGTTCCGTCAGTTCCCCATCTGCGAGCCATTCTTCCAAATGAACCAAATTCAGCAGCTTATTCAGGAACCAGCAGTCAATCATGGTCTTTTCATGCAGTTCTTCTACTGTTACACCACGTTTTAAGGCTTCAAATACCTGGAAAGCACGTTCATCATCCACCACTTTCAGGTGTTCCATGATTTCTTCCAGCGGCATCTTTGCATATTTCTTCATATTCATGGAATCTACGCCCAGTTCAATCGAACGAACCGCTTTCATAATCGCCTGTTCAAAACTGGTGCCAATTGCCATAACTTCACCGGTTGCCTTCATCTGGGTTCCCAATGTCCGCTTTGCATAAACAAATTTATCAAATGCCCACTTCGGATATTTTACAACCACGTAGTCCAAAGCCGGTTCAAAGCACGCATAGGTTTTCCCAGTCACCTGATTGATAATCTCGTCCAGTGTATATCCGATGGCAATTCTGGTCGCAACCTTTGCAATTGGATAACCGGTTGCTTTGGAAGCCAATGCAGACGAACGAGATACACGAGGATT
>JAEDGE010000115.1 GCA_016297675.1 Oscillospiraceae bacterium | reverse complement strand
GCAATCACCAGAATATCCCAGACACTGAAAACTTTTTCAAATTCTGATGTTTTCTTTTCCATTTCCATTTCTCTCCTTTCTGAAAAACAAAAGAGCGTTGGGAACAGATTGTGATTTTCAAAGTTTATTTTGAAAGTCATTCTGTCCGCAACGCCTTTGTCACAACATTTCTTAGGGGTCAATCACCAAATCGAAGTTCCACCAATTGCAAAATATATTTTGCTGTCTTTTCCCAACCCAGCACACTGCTATCAATCAACATATGCCGATTGTGCCGATCTCCCCGATAAGTACCAGTCATATATTTATAGCGAGCATGCATTTGGGTGTCATGATATTTTACAATTTCCTCTGCTTCTTTTTGAGAGACATTCTGTTTCTCCATCACATTCTGAACACGGATTTCTTCCGGTGCATATACAAATACATTCAGACAGTCCGTCCGGTCTTTCAAAATGTGGTCGCTGCATCGTCCGATAATAACACAGGAGGATTTGGCAGCAAGTTTCTGGATGACCTCAAATTGATTGTAAATGACACGATTGGTCAGATTCGCATAACGAGGTCCAAACTTGGTATCAAAGCTGTACATGATATTGTTTTCCATATCTGCTTTTTCAATGAGATTTCGCTCTACACCGATCTGCTCCACCACCTTGTCCACTAAGTCCCGATCATAATAGGCAATGTCTAAAGCATCTGCCAGATATTTTCCGATTTCCGGACCGCCGCTGCCATATTCACAGCCCACAGTAATTACAAGATGTTTCATTTACGGTTTTCCCCTTTCTGATGTGATACAGAAATTACTTTGCAGCAACTTCCTCTACTGCTTCCTTCAAGATGGCAAATGCCTGATCGCACTCTGCTTCTGTAACAATCAGTGGCGGAATCATACGAATGATATTGCTACCAATTGCAGTCACCAGTAGTTTTCTGTCCAAACAAGCATGTTTGATTTCCACACTGCTCAGTCCGTCAAACTCCACGCCTACCAACAGACCCTGTCCACGAACTTCTTTGACATGGGGTAATTCCTTCAGCTTTTCCATGAAATAAGCACCGACCTTCTTGGCATTGCCTGCCAGATCCCGATCCAGCAACTCATCAATTTCTGCCAGTGCAGCTGCACAGCTGACCGGATGACCGCCGAATGTTGTACCGTGAGAACCCATCGTGAATGCCTTTGCTACTTCTTCTGTTGCACAAATTGCACCGATCGGCATACCGCCACCCATTGCCTTTGCCATAGAAACAATATCCGGCTTGACACCATAATTCATATAAGACATCACCGCACCAGTTCTGCACCAGCCAGTCTGTACTTCGTCCAGCAGCAGCAGCATTCCCTTTTCATCACAGAATTCCCGCAGCCCTGTCATAAATTCCGGTGTTGCCGGATTGACACCGCCTTCGCCTTGTACCGGTTCAATCATAATGGCAATGGTGTTTTCTGTACAAGCATCCTTGAATGCCTGCAAATCATTATACGGTGCATAGGTAAAGCCCGGTACCATATCGCCGAACCCAATCTGGCAGGCATTGTCCGGCTGACCCGTTGCACTCATTGCACCAAAGGTACGACCATGGAAGGATTTCGCAGCGGTGACAATGTTATATTTATGCGGACCATATTTTTCTACGCCGTATTTTCTTGCCATCTTAATCATCGCTTCATTTGCTTCTGTACCGGAATTCTGATAGAAAATCTTATCCATACCGATTGTGGTGCAGACTTTCTCAGCAAGCAGTGCCTGCGGGATGGTATACGGATAGTTGAATGTGTGCATAATATCGCCCACCTGATCCTTTACCGCAGCAACCACTTTTTCATTGCAGTTTCCAGCAGAGTTTACAGCAATGCCAGCATAGAAGTCCAAATAAGGCGTTCCGTTTTCGTCATAGATGTACATTCCCTTTGCAGTTTCTGCAAGAAAATCAAACCGCTCATAGGTTTCGATCATGTACTTATTTACCTTGTCTTTTATGTCCTGTGCAGTCAGTCCAGTGTCTTTCAGTTTCATAATAATACCTCCAGTGTTTTCCGCAAAAAACAAAGACGCCTACTCTTCCTTATAAGAGCAGGCGTCTTTGCCTTTGTCATTTTCCGTTCTTTATTTTGAACAATATCATCATATCACTGCACAGAAAAAATGTCAATGCTTTTTTGATTTCTTCTTGAAATAAAAAGAAAATTGGAGAAATCATCTTAAAAAAATCGGAAAATTTTCTATTTTCCAAGAATTTTTTAAGATTACAGAAAAGTTTTTATTTGGTTGCCTCCTCTGTTGTTTTCATTTTATCGCAGAAAAGAAAATCTGTATATAGAACTGATGTTTATTATATTGCACATTTTGTTTTCTGCTAATCAGCTGTATGCCACAAAAAAGCACAACAGACTCGTTTTACACTTGGAAGCATTCCGATATTTATGGGTATGCTGCGATTCGAAGCGAAACACCTCATTCGGCTGTACGGTCTGTACAATTTCATCCACCTCAATGGTCACAGCACCTTCCAGAACTGCAACATATTCTCTTGTTTTTTCACCATGTCCACCGCTCACATAAACGCCGTCCGGTTCGATATCAATCCGATAAATCTCCACTTTTCGGTTGTCTTCATATGGAAAGCATGTCCATACCTGATACTGCCCGGGGATTTCCTTTGTGGGGATTAGATCTGTTACTTTCACCAAACAGGAATCCATTGGTGGCGGCGAAATCAGTTCATTGAATTCAATCCGCAGTCCACTTGCAATCTTTCCCAATACACTAATAGAAGGATTAGCATCTCCCTTTTCAATCTGGTACAGCATACTTTTGCTGACACCCGTCTGTTCTGCTGCCATATCCAGACTCATTCCCTTGGAGGAACGAATGCGTTTTAAATTTACTGAAATATTATGTGATATATAATCCATATATAATCCTCTTTCCTTCTGTCTAAAAATCACGTTTTTGTATACTGCCCTCTATTGCAAACAACATCATTGTTTGCAATGCCGCCAAAAGCGGCTGCAAAGCCATAGGCTTTGCGAAGGCAGTATGAACGGCGGCTCTTGGTGGCAGAGCCACCACCGGCAATTCATTGCCGGTATTGCAAAATCGTAGATTTTGCAATAGAGCCTTAGTATAAAAGGGCTTTGCGAATATAGATTGCCGTTAAGTAGTCACAGCGTTCTTCCTGTGATGCAAATGTCTTTCCACTTAATTCCCGAATCTTATTCATCCGATATCCAATGGTGTTACGATGGGTGTACAGTTTCTCCGCTGTTGCAGAAAGAGAACCACCTGTCCTGAGGTAATAGAATAATGTTTCAACAAGACAGGCATGATGCTTCTCGTCATACGCCTCAAATACTTGTAATTTATTTTGTGCCAGCTGTTCCAACAGTTGACGGTCAGGAACTGCAAAAATCAATGCCAAAATACCCATCTCATCATACCATACCATTTGTTCTTCCTGAATCTCCGCTGCCCGCAGTGCGTGTTCTGCCTGCTGATACAATTTAGAAAGCATTGTCCTTCCCTTTCCCTGCGAACTGATGCCAATGATACAACTCTGTAATTCTTCCAACTGGGAAAACGATTCAGAAAGTGCAGAAAGAGACTGCCGAGATGCTCCAGTAAGCACCACAAGTGTTGCCTTATGATAGAGAAAAATGTGAAAATTCATTTTTTTATGATGCAGTAAACGATCAATACCATGATCGGAAAAAGAGCCAGAAATTGCAATTATGGTATATACATCCTCTCTTTTAAATCCATTCTGTTCTAAAACTGCCTCCTCTTTCTCTGGATTTTCCAGATGCATCAATGTGTTCCGGAAAGCGGTTGAAATGAGAGAATGCGTTTGTGAGTGTTTCAGCAATTCTGCACAAAAACTTTGCATGACATCCGTAAGCGGTACTTCCCACGGCATTGTATAAAATGGGAAATGATGCGCAGTACAAAAATTCCGCACTTCCTCCGTTATATCCTCTATGTTCAAATATTTTCCTATATTCAAAATAATGCCTGCTTCATTTTGTGCAATAATCGCAGAGAGAAACTCCATCAGTGTTGTACCATTCCTGGTAAACAAACCGGTCGTTATCACCAATTGATTGTCTTTCAGCATGGGAATATTTTCAATATCCTCTGCAAGATAAACCCATGTGACCGGATTGCAGACACCGTTTTCACCAGCAACGATGCACAAATGATAACGCTTCTGATAGGCAGATAACAAAGATTCCAAACAAAAAGCCATATAATTCCCCCTCTTTGTTTTATTATAGCACAAAGGAAGTTGTGCGTAAAGCACAAATTTTGTGAAAATATCCGTGCTCTACACACATTGCATTTGTCAGAAAAAATGATATAATGAAAACAGGAACACAGACAACGGCGTTTGAACAGAAATTGCCATTGTCTGTGTTTTTATTTATGATATTTATTTTGGAGGTATTTTTATGTTAAATGAAGCATTACCAAACATCATAACCGAATCCGTACCGGGACCGAAGGCTGCTGCGGTCATTGCACGGCGGCACAACAATGTGCCGGATGCCATTGGCTGCGTCTATCCTGCTGTCATAAAAAAAGGGGCAGGGGCAGTTTTTGAAGATGTGGACGGCAACATTTTTTTGGACTGGATTGGCGGCGTCGGCGTATTAAATATCGGCTACAGCCATCCGGAAATTGTTTCTGTTGTAAAGGAACAAGCCGAAAATTATTTTCATGCAATGCAAAATATCACTACCCATGAGGGCTATGTGGCATTGGCAGAAAAGATGAATGAAATTGTGCCAGTAAAAGGTACAAAAAAACGAACATTCTTTGCAAACAGCGGTGCAGAAGCAGATGAAAATGCAGTAAAAGTGGCAAAAGCCTTTACCGGCAGAAAGAACATCATTGTATTTTCAGGTGCCTTTCATGGAAGAACGACACTGACTATGGCAATGACCTCCAAAAAGGCATATGCTAAGGGCATGGGTCCATTTCCCGATGGCATCTATCGTGCAGAATTTCCTTATCTGTATCGCAAACCAAAGGGAATGACAGAAGAAGATGCCATTTCTTTCTATGTTGAAAGTATTTACAAAGTGTTTGAACAATGTGCACCAGCTGAAGACATTGCTGCAATTGTGGTAGAACCATTGCAGGGAGAGGGTGGGTTTATCCCTGCTCCCATCGAATGGGTAAAAGCAGTTCGGAAAATTTGTGATGAAACAGGAATTCTTCTGGTCGCTGATGAAGTGCAGTCCGGTTTCTGCCGAACAGGACGCTTTTTTGCATCAGAATACTGGGCAGAAGCTGGTTGTGCACCAGACATCATTTCCGCTGCAAAATCCATCGCTGCCGGGTTGCCACTCTCTGCGATTACCGCACGGGAGGAAATTATGCAGTCTGTACCATCCGGTACCATTGGCGGAACATTTTGCGGCAACCCGCTCGCATGTGCGGCTGCACTGAAAGTGATCGAAATTATGCAGCGAGATCATCTTGCAGAACGAGCTTGTGAAATTGGAAAAAAAGTAATGACACGCTATAAAAAATGGGAAAGCGGTTATTCCTGCGTTGGCGATGTCCGTGGATTGGGGGCAATGATCGGTATTGAATTTGTGACCGACCAAACTTCCAAAACACCTGATGCAAAGCTGACCGCAGCACTGGTTCAGGAATGTGCAAAACATGGATTGCTGGTAGAGAGTGCCGGTGTTTATAGCAATGTTATTCGGTTTCTTGCACCATTGGTAATAACAGATACACAACTGGAAGCCGGTTTGGATATTTTTGAAGCAGCCATTGCAAAACTGACAGCTGTAAAATAAGTAGATCCTATATACTGTATAAACTCAAAATCCCTCTTTTTTCTTTCATGTCGGAAAAAGAGGGATTCTTTTTTTATTACCTGAATCCGCAAAACTTAAAGTGCTTCAAATTCAAAAATATTCCTATTTTACG
>JAEDGE010000114.1 GCA_016297675.1 Oscillospiraceae bacterium | reverse complement strand
TCGTAGATTTTGCAATACCGGCAATGGATTGCCGGTGGTGGCTTTGCCACCAAGAACCGCCGTTCATACTGTAATAAATAAAAGGCATACCGATTTTAACTGGTACGCCTTTGTACTTTTATTTCTATTTCCTTTTTAATGTTATCACTTTTTAAGAAAAAGCGATACATAAATTTTCAGATAAACTACATCAAAAAAAAGTGGTCTTTATTTGCAAACAAAATCTGCAAATCAGATCACAGAGTACAGTATAAAAACAGATATATTTTCTATGGCAAATATTAAAACACTTTATATTTCTTATATATATTTTCATCTATAAAGCAAAAAAATATAATAAAAAAAGCCCGAAATATCGGACTTTTTTTATGCCATGATCTTACATGACAATTATGGGGTGGGAGATGGGATTCGAACCCACGGTCTTCGGGACCACAATCCGACGCTTTAACCAGCTAAGCTACACCCACCATATTTGGCGCGCCTTACTGGATTCGAACCAGTGGCTTACTGCTTAGAAGGCAGTTACTCTATCCAGCTGAGTTAAAGGCGCATTTTAAATTGGAGCGGGTGATGGGAATCGAACCCACGTAACCAGCTTGGAAGGCTGGAATTCTACCATTGAACTACACCCGCAAAACACAACAAACCGTGATTTCTTTTTTCTCATCAACGATGTGTCTCACAACGTTTATTATTATATCACAGAAAAATCCGTTTGTCAACCCACTTTTTTGAAAAAAATCGTTTTTTTGTATTTTTAAGTTGAAGTCCGATTTTTTTCGATTATATATAAAAATGAGAAAATAAAAAAAAGTTAATCTCATTTTAACTTTAAAAAATAAAATCAGCAGCTGCACCAGAAGATTCTTGCTGTGCACAGCTGCTGTATTGGTTATTATCGTAGTGTTATGGGTTGACTGTCTCTGCTGCTTGTGTGTTATCGCTATTGTCTGTTGGAAGATCCACCAGAATCGAAGCGGAATCCGAAACCACATTGGGATACTTTCCATCCCATTTTTCAATCTGCTGATACCGCAACACACGGTCATTCAGAGAAGCATTGATTTTTTCATTTGCAGCGGCTTCTGCCTCCGCTTTTTTCAGTGTTGCCTCTGCTTCTGCTTCCGCAGCAATGGTTTTTTGTTTTGCAGCGGCTTCTGCTTCAATGATCTGCTGTTCTTTTTCTGTTTCTGCACGCAGTTTATTTTGTTCTGCTACTTGCTTCTGCTCAATTGCCGCATTGAACTCTTCCGAAAAGTCAAAGTTGACAATATTAAACTTATCAATTAAAATGCCATATTCAGAAACTTTGTTAGAAAGGGTCTGTCCGATCTCATCTCCAACCGCAGAACGCTTGGTAATCAATTCTTCAGCAGTATACTGTGCCGTCACTGCCTTAACAGCCTCTTGAATGGCAGGCTGTAAAACGGTATCTGCATACTGTTCCCCGATGGTTTGATAAATGGTGGCAGAGGCATCTTTTGTAATATGATAATTGATGGCGACGGAACTGGAAATTGTTTGGAGGTCTTTAGAAACGCTATTGGAGGATACTTCCGTTTTTTGAATTTTATTGTTCATCATCACAACCTGCTGCACAAATGGTGCTTTGAAATGGAGTCCTTCATCCAATACTCGTTGGCTCACACTGCCCATTGTGACAACGACACCAGCATGTCCGGCTGGCACAACTGTCATGGCACTGCCAACAGCAGCAATCAATAAAAGGGCTGCAACGCCGGAAATAATCCAGATTCTTGCTTTTTTTATGTTTTTCATCTGTAAATCCTTTCTGCTTTTTGTCGAAAAAACGATAATTTTATTATAGCATATGGAATCTGTGCTGTCAACTGTGCGTTCTGATTTTTCACGGAAGTGAATTTTCATATTTCTTAGACCTGTTGCAGAAATCAGGTATACCTAAAGAAATATTAGACAAGTCTTTGAGAAACCTTTGTCCGAATCGTTCCCATGCTGGCTGATTTTCAGACTAGATTGACAAGTCCTTCAATTTATGCTATGATTTTTATAGCTTTTCTGCTATATCTTGTTCCAACAAAGAAAGGAACAAATCATGTAATGCTGCATTTCGGCGTGGCAAACGAATCGGTTTTCGATCAGCATTTGTAAAACAGTGCTGAGAAGTTCCAGTCACACAGCAGCGGTCACATCCTTCTTTATAAATCTCATATGACAGCGTCAATCGTACCCCGTTGTAATCGGTAATATGACAACCTGCAGAAAAAATATCGCCAAATTGTAGCGGCATCTGATATTGACAGGTTACCCCCAATACAGGCATCAAAATACCATCCGCTTCCAACTGATGATACGGCATTCCATGTTCTTTCATAAATGCCACTCGAATTTCCTCCATCCAGCGAATATAATTTGAGTGATGTACAATCTGCATCCGATCGGTTTCATAATACTGTACTGGACGACGATAAATGATTTTTTCCATAAACAAGATCCTTTCATTTTTATTCATTTATAGGAGAATTTATATGCAGAAAAAAATAAATATACCAGAAGACGGCATCTGGATTTTACAGCGACTGCAATCTCATGGATATACCGCTTATGCAGTGGGCGGCTGTATTAGAGATACGCTATTGCACAAACAGCCGCATGACTGGGACTTCTGCACGAATGCCACACCGGAACAAATACAGGCATGTTTCTTTGATGTGCCCTGTCTCACTATGGGAATCCAGCATGGCACCATCAGCGTTTTGAGAAATGGAACGATTTATGAAATCACAACCTTTCGACAGGAAAGCACCTATCAAGATCACCGTCATCCAGATGCAGTGCAATTTACAACCTCTCTCTATACAGATTTGCAGCGGCGAGATTTTACCATTAATGCGATGGCATATCATCCTGAAAACGGCTTTGTTGATCCCTTCCACGGAGCAACTGACCTACAAAAAAAAGTCCTTCGCTGTGTGGGAGATCCAACAAAACGTTTTGAAGAAGATGCCCTGCGAATTTTACGGGCTGTTCGATTTGCTGCTGTCTATGGCTTGACCATTACGCCGGAAACTGCAGAAGCAATGCGAAAAAACTCCAGTCTTCTACGATTTGTTTCTGCGGAACGGATTTTATCTGAATGCGACCGGATTGTCACTGCTTCTTATGCAGCAGACGTTTTGGCAGAACACGCAGCTGTCTGGTTTTCCATTTTTCCGGAATTGCGGCAGATGAGCGGCTTCTCGCAATACCATCCCCGACATCATCAGGATGTCTGGCAACATAGTTTAACGGTTCTATCCCATTGCGATCCAAACGATTCCGTACTCTGTTGGGCAGCATTGCTGCATGACAGCGGAAAGCCATCGTGTTTCACACAGGATGAAACTGGAGTGGGTCATTTTTATGAACATCCGGCAAGTAGTGCTGGATTGGCAGAACAAATTTGCAGCCGATTAAAAATGGAGAAGAAAAAAACGGCTGCCATTGTGGAACTGGTTTCCGGTCATGAAATACAAATTCTTCCAGATCGGACGTACTTACTGCGTTTGCTGCGAAAGCACGGCACTGAACAGACCAAGCGATTATTGGCTTTACGGAAAGCTGATTTGCAGGCACAGGTAGCCGTCTACGCAGAACCCAACTTACAAAAGCTTCAGCAAATGAAAAACCTGTTAGAAGTCATCTTACAGGAAGAAACTTGTTTTCAACTGCGGGACTTGTGTATTCAAGGAAGAGATCTGCTAAAGCTTGGAATCCCACAGGGTGTAGAAATTGGGATGCTCTTAAAAGCTGCCTTAGAACAGGTCATAAACGGTACCCTTCCGAATGAAAAAGAAGCTCTCCTACAGTGGATTCAAGATACACGAAATAATAAGCTATCCATATAATTCCTGTATCATTTATAGTATAGCATGCTTCCCGCAGTCTGTCAACGATTCTAAAAAGGAAAAATCACTTGCAATTCCGACTAAAACATGTTATAATCAGAAAAAAGGAGGTGGCAGAATATGCAATATCAATATCGACCCACCGGTGTCTGTTCCAGACAGATTACCATTGATGTAGAAGATGGTATCGTACAGAACGTATCCTTTGTTGGCGGCTGCAACGGAAATTTGCAGGGCATTGGTGCTTTGGTAAAGGGAATGAAAGTCGAAGATGTCATTGCAAAGTTGGAACATATCCGCTGCAACGGCAAACCAACATCCTGTCCGGATCAACTTGCACAGGCATTGAAAAAAATTTGTGCGGAAACTGCTTGAACAGAACAAAATATAGGGAAAACGCTGTAGGTCGATTTGATTCGATCATACAGCGTTTTCTTTTGTGTTACTTTTCTTATATATTCTCTCCAGTCAGCATGATTGCTCCATACAGGCAAAACAATGGGTCAACCCTTTTTCTATACTGCAATGACGATTCTCGCACCATTCTTTTCCCTCGCAATCCTCTGCGTGGCAGCCCTTACAGTTTATATGCTCCGCACATAGGCAGCAAGCAAGTCCACATCTTGCGATGCCAAGTTCTCGTTTCATTTTTAAGCCTCCATCATTTCCACTTTCTGCAATAAGAAAGGTTCTGAAAATCCCAATATTCCATATATGGCTTATCATTCTCATAACCCCATGCCGCCATCCGTACTGGCGTAACAGAAAGAATGCATTCTGTTGGAAGTGACGACCATCTTTCCACTGCATTGGGGAAAGATTCTCTCATTGACTGGATAAAAACCGGATTCTCATACGGCTTTCCCACTATACGACAAGTTCCCTCAATAGAAAAATTCTGATAACAAAGTGCAACATTTGGATTTTTCTGAATCTGCTGGCATTTTAGGGAAGTTTTATCTGTCTGGCAATAGAATACTCCATTGAGCACTACAACACTCATCGGTCGAGAAGTGACACGATTGTCCAAACTGGTTGACAAGGTCATCACACCATGCGTACCGATTTTCTTCCAGAGCAATGACAAAACAGGCAAAAATACTTTTCTGCGTCTATGGTATTCTTCTGCAAGCATTTCCAGCCGTTCTATGCCATCTTGATTCCATGTCAAGGTATTTCGCAGACATACACAGGGAAACGCATTGCAAAGACCGCAGAATTGTACATCATGTTCCTGACAGCATTTGCAAATTTCACAGCCATCCTTCCACATTTTCACGCATATTCCACCGTTCTGTCGACATCCACAGCAATCATTGTTGTGATAATGTAGACAATCGAAACAGTCTCCTCCACAGGCAGTGATTTTATTGAAATCTATATGATCCATATTCATAGTACCTTTATTTCAGGCTGATATAAATATGAATTTCGGCGTGTTCCAGATCTGCATTCTGATATTCTTCAAAATCACAGACAAATGAACGTTGTAGCGGCATTTTCCACAGCTGTTTCCAAAAATCTGACACTTCTGTAATCATGTTGCCGGTTACTACAAACTTTGCATAGGTTCCCGCCGGAATAGTACGCACGACAAATGTTTCTGGTACGTCTACATGTTCCTGTACCTCACAGGCAACCAGAACAGTATACTCTGCCTGTTCCGCATTGGCATAGTCGGTATAAATACCGAGTGCCTTGTCATTTTTCTTGCTTGGAATACAAGGATAGCCGTCCGGCTGATAAAATCGCTGCCACAGACCGCCGATGACCTGCCCCATATCCGGTGCAAGGTTGCTGGTACGGGCAGCGTAACCAACAACTGTTTTTTCGTTTAGATGTACAATTTCGTATTGCATGATGATACCTCATTTCTTTTTTGATGATATGAGTATATCATACCAAATGCGACAACAGCATGACATATTCGCATCAGGATTTTTTCTTTAATTCCGCAATCGCTGCATAATGCTTTACAGCAAATGTTTCTGGTGCAATTTTTTGTAAAAGTTTCAGATGTTCCTGCTCCCATGCTGCAACTTCTGTTTCCGACAGCGAAGCTCCCACGCCACGGCAGGCTTTCATTCTGCCATTCCAGCTCTCTCGGGTAAATGGAACCTCCAACCGATA